>DASPIL010000080.1 GCA_035629175.1 Verrucomicrobiia bacterium
CAAGGGTGGTTTTGCTTTAACCGAGGTCAGCATTCATAGGGATGGCCGGGACTTTTCGCAACAGAGATCACACCACATATCTTGCTTTGTTCTCGGCGAAAGTTGTCCCTATAGTGCAACGCCCACGCCTTACCGCTTACGGTCCATCACTCCGCTGTGCTTCGTTTCTTGACCGCAAAAGCCCTGCCACTCAGTTCGCCTCTAGGCTTTTGCAAAGCGAAGCTGTGCTTTGCAAAAACCATTTCAATTCCGATTTTGTTCAGCGCTTGAACAGGGAAATGGAAACCGTCGACTACGATCCCAACATTGGATGATGAAACCGGAGATGAAAGAGTTTCTGAATATGGCACTGAAGCCTGCTCGGCTGACAATGGAACAGGCCGCATGGTTCCTGGGTTTCGGCGAGCATGAGATTTCAATTCTGATTGCGAAGGGATTGCTCAAGCCGCTCGGACATCCGGCGCACAATGGCCAAAAATTCTTTCTCGCATCGACGTTGGAAGATTTGCGGCGAGATGAAAAATGGTTCAGCAAGGCGACCGATGCGGTTGTCGAATACTGGCGGGATAAAAATAGCCGCAAAGGGCATCTTGAATCACAGAAAACCGGGCGAATGCCCGAACTCGCGAATGCGAGCGTTTGATCACCTGGACGGCGCGAGCGGACGGACTGTCCGCGAGCGCCAAAAATTTTTTGGATTCCCCGGCTCGGGGTTGAGCGTGCTAGCCGTTCATCGAGTCCCGCCATGCGCCCGGCGCGAATAATCAAGGCGTGCGGATCGACAAACGCGGAATATTTTCCGATGTCGTGACTGCCGGAAAGACGGCCTACGGCAATTTGATCGCTGAATGTTCACGAGACGGCTGCTTTGACTCGTGACAGGGCGGCTGTGCATTCAGCAGCCAAGTTTGCCGTGAATCACTCACCAAGCGAGCGGGCAGGTCTTTGCCCGCTCGCCCGTTCGTGTTCAATCAAAGTCGTCGTAATCCCGGCAATCCTGCGGCGGGTTGAAGTATGGTCCCCATTCCTCGGGCGGATCGGGCGGCGGCTTGGGTGGATAGATAATGATTCCAACCGAAACGTCGCAATCATCAGAACCGTCGCTGTCCTTCGGACGCAATCCGCCACTGAGCACCCATGCAATCGTGACGAGACACAGGACGGTGAAACCCAAAAACAGGTACAAGCCGTACTCGCTAATAAGCCAGTCAAGAAAGTGAAACACTGGCTCCAGAATTTCATGTGCATAAATTCGCATGGTGCCTCCTTATGTGTTCACAGCTTCGGCAACGGGTTCGAGTTCCGTCACTTTGCCCTGCGCAAACATCGCCCGCCGTTTCTCGTATTCGCTCAAGGTCGGCACCTTGACTTCCGGCAGGTCGGCGTAGCCGAAATGAACGGCTTTGCTGTTCTGCCCGAGTGCATCCTGCGCGAAGCGCACCGGCATTCCGGCTTTACGCGCCCGTTGCGCCCAAGCGTAGCGATAGCAATGCAGTGTTACACCTTTGATGCCCAAGCCCCCGCAACGCTGCTTGAACTCCGTCGCCCGGTCGCCGGCGCGAACGGTTCGCAGATACGAAAAGAGCGGGCCTTCACTCGGAAGGTCTTTCAGGAGTGCCGCCGTTTCGTCATCGAACGATTGGAGCACCAGTGTCCCGGTTTTCTTGCGGTGAAAGGCAACGACACGCTGCTCCCAGTTGATGTCTTTCGCTTCCAGAAAAGCGATGTCCGATTGCGACGCGCCCAACTGCCAAGCGAGTTGGTAAAACGCCTTGCGTTCGGCGTTCGGTTCGCGAGCAATGATCTTCTGATGTTCGTCCAAAGTGATGGCTCGTTTTGCTTTGAACTTGATGGCGGGCCAGCGTTTCTTGGGCAGCACCGCCACGGGAAGCCAGCTCATATCGAGCGCGAAGTTGTGAATTCGCCGCAGGTAAATGTTGGTGGAGATGGAACCCTTCTCCAACACTTTCAGGAAGTGGTCGGCCTTGGTTTCCAGAATGACCAGATTGCGGATGGAATCAAACGCCTTGTCCTTGATGGCGACGAGCCAGCGGCGATGCGTGTCCCCGGTCTTGAACTTGGGGATTTCATTCATCACGTTCTGCCAGGTTCGCTTGGCGGCATCTGGGTCGCCTGCCTGCCAATAGACGCGGGCCAGGTGAAGGCTGAACGCGGGAGCTTCTTCAGTTTCGTTGCGGGCGGCGACAATGCGGTAGGCTTCGTCCTTGTCGCGGGTCTTGAGGGTTTCCTGTTTGCCGGTCTGGAGGTCTTCGCAGTAATAGACTCCCCAGGGGCGGAGGAATACGCGGTAGCGTTGTTTCATGTTCTTTCTCACGTTGTGAACATGAACCACCCCGAACCGACTCCCGTAGCGAGCAGTGACCGAGTTTGGCTCGGGTTGTAGCCGAGTACTTCGGCTACTGAAACTTTCACTGAAACTCCGCTGTTTTTCCTCCGATTTCCCAATGAAATTGGGTGGAGGCGAGGGTCGGAATCGAACCGACGCATAAGGCTTTTGCAGAGCCCTGCCTTACCACTTGGCTACCCCGCCGCTCAGGAATGCCCAAAGATGAGTGAGCTTCATTGCCCGCGCAAGTTCTATCGCATGCTCGCGGAAATTCAAAATCCAACACCGACGGCGCCCACGAAACCGCAAAGGCGATCGCCATAGTCGTGGAACAAACCCGACGCGGTTGCCTCTCATTGGTGAGTTTCCGCGCGTTGTACTGATTTCCGAATCCCCACAAATCCATGCCACCACAGCGCATTGGGGAATGGGATCGATTCTGCCTGAAACCGCTGCGACCGCCACACTGGGTTTCGATGAATTGCTGCGGGCATCGAATGGAAGTGGACGGCGCGATGGACAAGCAGCGTGCGCTACATGCATTTTGACTTTCGGGAAACAGGATCGAGGGGACTGAACGGATTTACTGCGCAGGGGTTTTCGCGACGGTGATTCAGCGGCGGGAACAAATTGGTGCGCGGATTCTCCTATCAGCAATCATGAGCCTGAACAGAGCGATGAAAATTTTCCTGTTTGTGTGCCTGTGCGGCGGAGTTTCGGATGCAGCCGCCCAGGTGACCAATGGAGTGGGCGTGAATGGTTTCAACTACGTGTTTGCGGGCAACCCAACGTTAAACCCGGCTTTGACGCTCGTTCGCGGCGTTACGTACGTTTTCAACCTCAACGCATTCGGCCATCCTTTTTTCATCAAGACAACGATGAGTGACGGAACAGCGAATGCGTACAACCAGGGTGTTGTGAATAACGGGGCGCAGGCGGGAACGTTGACGTTCGCCGTGCCGACGAATGCGCCGAACCAGTTGTATTACAATTGTTCGACGCACAGTGCGTTCGGCATGCGCGGAGCCCTGAACATTATCGATCCGCCTGAATCGACGCCGCCGCCGACAGGCCAAGTGGTATTGATCACGATCACGGCCGCGGGGATCACGATGAAGTCGCTGGGCGCGCAGAATTGGAATGCCGTGCCGGAATATTCCTCGAATCTGACGGCCTGGGCATCTGTGCCGGAATTTACAAACGTATTGGAGAGTGGAACGAACACGACGAGCTTCGGCCGGCTGGATCCAATCTGCGGACCGAACGTGTTCCTGCGCGTTCGCAACGAGCGGCAGTGAGGACGACGCGCCGCAGGAGCGCAGGCTTCAGCCCGGCTTCGGCCTGCTTCAGTGTGGGATGTGCGGTGACCGTGGAACTTGCTGACGCGTGTTGCAGCGCGAGTATTGAAGCGGCCGTGAACGCCGCGCGCCTGCTGGATCAGCGGGCGTCTGCTGCTTCGAATGTCGCCAGGACGGGGCGGTGATCAGATGCGGTTCCCCAATCATTGATTCGCGGAATGTATGACTTCGCCTTCACCCATTCCTTTGCCATCGCAGGATTGAGCAGCAGATAATCGATCCGGCTGTAGGTGTCTTCGATCCCGTAATGATGTGTCCACGTGACGGCTCGCTGCTCCTGTGATGGTTCATTGCCTTCAATCCATTCTGATGGACGCGTATCAACGAGACGCGAGCGGCCGCGGCCGAGAATGGTGCGCAGGGGAGGGGAGTTGCGCGTGTCATTCATGTCACCCAGCACCACGAGGTTCGCGTTCGGATTGGCCGTCATTTTCTTTTCAATGATGCGGCGAAGAATCCTGGCTTCTTCCAATCGCTGCTCGGCTTCGTCGGCAAACCCCACATTGCGTTTTGACTTCAGGTGGGCGGTGATCAGAGTGAACGTGTAACTGGCATTTACGCGGATGTCCACTTCGGCAAACCCGCGGCTCACGTGGAATCGCCGGCCGCTGAGCAGAAAGGTTTCGTTTGTGTGCGGCCGCCGCGCGACGATTGGAAAACGGCTCAACACTGCCACGAAGATGTTTGTGTCGAAACCGCTGACGTGTTCCCAGTGTGGAAATTCAATGCCGTCGCGCTTCAGCGAATCGCGAAGTTCCATCAAGGCGCTGATCCTGCCGATCTCCTGAAGGGCTACGACATCGGGTTTCATCTGCAGAATTGTTTCGCGGATCCTGGCGCGGGACGCGGACGTTTTGGGGTTTGGCCTGGATTCGGTGGCGGTGTCGAGGTAGTTCTCGAGATTGTAGGTGGCGACGCGAAACGTCTCGGCGCCGCTTGTTGTGAACGCGAAAAGAAACCATCCCAAGATCCACCCTGTCATCCATCGCATGCGTAATGTTTGTTGAGCGAGGGAAGAAACGAAAGCGCGAATTGCAAACACCGCCGCCGTTAAACACTTAAGAAGTTTTTTTTCAATTTCGAAACTTTTTCCTCTTGCACCACACACGGTTACGCAGGTTTAATCAACGCATCCAATGCCAGCCCGCACACGAATCGCAGTGCCGCGTTTTGCCCTCATGCGGTAGGTATTCACCCCAATTGATATTATCCAACGGCGCTTTACTTGCCTGCTGATTTTCATGGGGCTCTTGTCCACAGTGTGCCCTGGACGCGCGCAGTGGCAGTCTCAATCGATTGAACTGAAGAGCGGGTGGAACGCGGTGTTCCTGCATGTGAATGCGGATTACACGACGCTCAATGCGCTTGTGGGTGGCGATCCTTCCAATCCGATTGTGGAAATCTGGCGATGGAATCCTCCCTTCACGACGCAGTTCACGGACAGCCCGCAAAATCCGAATCCCGGGAGTGAGTGGTCGAGCTGGGTGCGGACGCGCGACGCGAATTCGCTGCAGCGCCTCGACGGTGACGCGGCTTACCTCGTGCGCGTGGGTGTCAACGTGCCCACCTACACATGGACGCTGAAGGGACGTCCCGTGCCGCCGCGGCATGACTGGACGATCACGGGCTTGAACTTCATTGGATTTCCCACCGTGCCCGTCAACCCGCCGCGATTCGACGCGTTTCTATCGCATTCGCCAGCGCTTCAAGGCGTGGTCCCTGAAATCTTTCATTATCCCGGCGGAGAACTTGGAACGGGAAACCCGGTGCGTCTCATCCCGAATGTATTTCGCGCGGTGAGTGTCAAACGCGGCCAGGCATTCTGGATTCGGGCAGGCGAGGTGTTCAACAACTACTTTGGGCCCTTCGAAGTGAAGTTGAATGGAACGGCGATTGATTTTGGCGACACGGGGAGCGCTGCTTCAGTGCGCCTGCGGAATCTTTCCACGAACACCATCACCGTCACTGTGACCCTTGCCAATTCCGAAGCCGCGCCTGCGGGCCAGGCGGCGATTGGCGGCCTTCCGCCGTTGATCGTGCGAACAGATTTCAATGTGACGAACCTGGTTTACGGCTACGCGAATCTGCCCCTGGGAGGCACGCGTTCCTGGACGCTGGCGCCCGCGAACAAGCCGGGCTCAGAAGTGGAAGCTGTTATCGGGTTGAATCGCCATGCCATGAGCAGTCCCGCGGGCACGACGCTTGCGGGAGTGTTGCGGTTCACCGACAACTTTGGTTTCACGCAAGTGGATGTGGGCGTGGCTGCAACGGCGGCTTCCAGCGCGGGGCTGTGGGTGGGAAGCGCGGTGGTGGATGAGGTTGGGCAATACCTCAAGTCATTTCAACGCGGCGCGGGCGATGCGCCGATCCAGGCGGCGGAGGGCAATTACATTGTCACGAACGTTGACACCTCGATCAAAAAAGTGCTGCGGCCGTATCCATTGCGGCTGCTGGTGCACAATCCCGCGGCTGGAAATGCGGCGCTGCTGCAACGCGTGTTTGTCGGGTTTGATGCCGCGACGAACACCATTGTGACCCTCGGCGAGTCGGCGCTGAACACGGCGTTCCTGAAGGACGCCCGGCGGTTGAGCGCTGTGCATCTTCCGTGGAATTCTCCAAACACCGCGTGGTCGTTCAATGGCCGGTTTCCTGCGCAGACGAACCTGTCGACAACCGTGATGCTGGGCCACAATGCGCGCCCTTCGAGCCCTTTTCTCCACACGTATCATCCCGACCACGACAACCTGAATGTGAACTTCAACAGCGTGCTGGCGCAAGGATCGGAATCCTACAGCGTGCAGCGCGATATCACGTTGAGCGTTACCCCACCGGGAAATGATTTCAGCAGCCTGGTTTCTGCGAATCGATCCGTCAGCGGGATCTATCGCGAAGTCATCATCATGCGCGGACTCGCGCGGGCGGGAGGGACCAACGACACGCGCCGTTTTGAAGTGCGCGGGGATTTCACCTTGAACCGAGTTACCGACATTCCGCAACTGACACCTGCGCCCTGACAACCTTTCAGCAACATTTCACCATGAAGATCCAACATCCCCATCGCCGGAGAATTGAATTGTTTGTGTCGCTGCTCGCGGCCGGGTTTCTCCTCGGTTTGAACCACAGCGTCCAGGCGCAGGCCACGGTTAATCCTCCGAACCTGATGACCTATCAAGGCTACCTCGTGGACGGAAACGGGGCGGCGCTGGCGACGAACTCGCCGCGCAACTACGATGTCGTCTTCCGCATTTGGGATGGCGCGACGGGCGGGGCAAAGCTTTGGGCAGAGCAGCAGACTGTGACGGTGGACAAGGGATATTTCAGTGTGTTGCTGGGAGAAGGCAGCAGCATTGGCGAGCCGCGGCCTGCGCTGAACACGCTCTTCACCAACAACACCGCGTCGGATCGCTGGGTGAGCATCACGGTCAAAGGCATTGGCGGCGGTGGAAGCGATGTCGACATTCTGCCGCGGCTGCGTTTGCTGACGTCGCCCTATTCGTTTCTTTCGCAAAAGGCGATCTCGGCTGCGAACGTCGATGGCGGCGCGGTGAATTCGGGCACGATCGGCGACACGCGGCTGAGCGGGAACGTGGCGTTGCGATCCGGGGGAAAACACGTTCAGTGGAACACAAATCTTCAATAATGCTGTGGGGCTTGGAATTGCCGGGCCGCTGGCTCGCTTCCACATTTCTGACACTTCCTGGCCAACCATGCGCGTGGATTCGTCCAGCGTGACGGGAACGTGGTTCATCCTCGGCAACACGAGCACGGGCGGCTCCTACTGGAAGTTGGTTTCCACGGGATCAGGCAACGGCGAAGGCGCGGGCAAGCTGTTGTTCGCGAGCAGCACACTTCCGGGGCAGGTCGCCAATTACCCGCTGACGCTTCAATCGAACACGCGGGTGGGCATTGGAACCTGGGATCCCCAGGAGCGTCTGCATGTGTCGGGCGGCCGCCTTCTCGTGAGCGGCGGTGAAATTCGCATGGACAACGGCTACACCGTTGCGGCGAAAAATTCATCGGGCGTGTTCGAGAATTTTCTGTGGCCGCGGTGGGTGGACAACATCACCTATCTCAACTACGGCGCCGGCGGCTTCAACATTCGAAACAACACTTCCGCTTCCGTGATGTTCATGCAGAACAATGGAAACGTCGGCATCGGCACCACGACTCCCAGCATGCCGCTGACCGTTAGGCACAGCTCCATCCCGGGTTTGCGGCTGGATCGACCGGATGGGCGGTATGCCGAGTTCTATCGCGACAGTGTGCAGGTTGTGGTGCAGCTGAACTCGAGCCTTCACAGCGCGGGAAATCGATATGCGCTGTTTGACGGCGATTCCAACTGGGATTTCGGTTCGGACCGCAGCCTGAAGAAGGACATCGTGGACGCCGAGCCGATGCTGGATCGCGCGATGAAGGTGCAAGTACGGCGGTTTCGCTGGAAGGAAAGCGAGCCGGATTCGAAGCACATGCTGGGCGTGATTGCGCAGGAGTTGCAGCCGTTGTTTCCGGAGATGGTCGGTTCGTACGAGAATCCTGAAACCAAGCAGAAGACGCTGACGGTGGGTTACAGCGATCTGGGAGTGGTGGCGATCAAGGCCATTCAGGAGCTCAAGCAGCAGCACGATTCGGAATTGTCGGAAATCAAGGCGCAGCTCGCTGAGCTGGCGCGTGAGAACAAGGAGTTGCGTTCGCGCCTCGACACCCCGGCAACGACCACCGCGGCGGCACGCTAAGGGTCATGATCGAGCTCGCGCCAACCCTGGATGTCTTCCGCAACGGCTTCGTGCTCGCGGGACCCGGGCCCGGCGTTGGTGTTGAAGGAAGCGGTTCGGAAAAGATTTGTTTCGTAGTTTCGTGAAAGCGCTCATGAAGAACTCACGCTTGATCGCCCTGTGGCTGGTGCTCCTGTCGGGCCTGTGGAATGCGGCTGGCCAGACCGTTTTGCCGATTGAGTATCTGCAATTGGAAACCACGTTCAACCTGCAGTCACGCCGCGGCGTTCCCATCTCGACAGTTTCCAACACGCCACCCGGTTCCGACGGCCGCATGACCCTTGCGGATGAGTCGGGTTCTGCGTTGCTTCCCACTACAAACCAGTTTCGCGGGTTTGTATCATTCGGCGCCGTTCCGGGCCGCACGCTGGCCGAATCGATCATCGCCAGCAATTCCGCTGCGTTGAACGGTGGCACAACGCCTTTGACTGGCGCGCTCGCGGTTGAAATGGGCTTGCCCGTGGGCCTGTCGAACGGCGTTGCGGTCATGGTGCTGCGTCGCGCCACGGTCGGCGCCCCGTATCTCAGCAGGCAGGTTTCATTTGCGTTCGGGGCTGAAATTCCTGTGCCCATCACGGACGAAAACGGCATCACCCTAACCAACATTGCTCCCGAGCAGTATTGGCTGGCGGAACCGTATTCGACGACAGGCCACACCAATGGCGGATATTACTGGAGCATCAATTCAGGAAAGGTGTATGCGATCCAGCCGGGGCCGATCTCGATCACTTGGATGAAGGCCGCCTACACCACGACGTGGCCTGGGACGAACGGCAGCTATTTCACCAATGCGGGGAATTACTTCCGCCTGCACAGGGTTGATTACATCGTGTCGGGCGCACCTGTGAAACCGTCCCGCAAGATTTATTGGACCGAACGCGGCTTTCGCAGTTTGAGCAAGCCCGTGGCCGTGCCGAGCACGCGGATTGGAGACCTCAAGATCGTTTACAACAGCAACTTCCCGCGCACTGTTCCGCAGGAGTACGTGGGGCCGGGCGATACCAGCCCAACCGACGGAACCACCAACGCGCCGCTGCCGGAATTGCGGACCTTGTGGTACGATCGAGCGCAAGGAAACCTCTTTGCCTACAACCTTCAAGGCCGGGTTTTTGTGGAGTTGCTCGGCGATGCACGATCGGATGGACAATCGCGCGAACAGCTTGGCTACGAGATCGTTGATGTGCTCAAGCAGCCCACGCCTCTGGATGTGCAAATTGATTTAGGCGAGCGCGTCACGCCGCCATCGCCTGGTTCGTTGACTCTGCTCACGCCAGAACCTGTGATTCAGGGTTCCACGACACCGTTCGCGTATCAGCAGAATGTTTCGGGATCTGAACTCATCCGTTTGTTCGCCATTCGCGAGACGCAGAATGTGAACGATTATCTTGTGCATTGGATGGAGGAGGGTGAAGTCGGGCTGAAATGGCCGTCGTTGCTTGGAAGATATCGCCTTGTCTGGCCGAACGATCCCGCGCGTTACAGCCATTACCTGCGTCCCGCTGTCACAAACGAAAATGAAGCGAAGCTCACGGCGGTGCCGATGCCAACCGACAACGTGCCGATCATTCAGTATCAGGATCCGTTCGACCGGCCGCGGGCGAAGATGACCGAAACGTTCGCGTTCTACACGCACCTTGAGCCGCCGTATTCCGCGCATCGGACACTGCTTCTGTTCAACTCAGGGGACAACATTGCATTTGAACGGGTATTCTCGTGGCTGGACGTTACTCTCAAAGGGACGAACTTCGCGGGAACGATTGCCACAAACCTGATCGGCTGGAATCCCACGAACCAGACCGTCACGTGGGCTGATCCCCTGAAAGCGCCCCGCGTGGTGCATCAAACTGTTTTCGTCGGCAAACGCATTATTGCCCCCGCGGGGGAACTGGGGTCAGCGCCGGGCGATGCCTTCTACACGGGCCACATCCGGCCTGAGAATGGAACGCATTACAACGTCGATGCCTATATCAATCCCTTCGCTGCAGGATTTGAAACGGCGAATCTCGGCTCGATCATTCCAATCAATGCGGTTCCGGGTGCGAACCGGCTTGAGGTCTGGTGGTTTCGCCCTAACGGCGCGAACACGGCGCAAGGTTTCCAGACGATCCACTGGCCTTCTGTCATCGGCCGTTACACGATTGAATGGCCCGTTGATGCGGGCGAGATCGTGCTGGCGAGCAGCAAGGGAAATGCGGGCGTCGCGCCTTTGAATTCGTTTGAGGAGGCAGGTTCGATTTACTTCCAGAACAACCGAAACCTGCCGGGTTACAACCCGAACGAGGAACACGCGATTGTGTCGGGAGGCACGGTGTTCGCCACGCGCGATGATTTGAACATCACGAGCGGCACAAACTATTCGTCGGAGCGTTTCGTCCTGCTGCAATATGCCGACCAGGACGGGCGGCCTTCGATGTCGGCGTTCAAGGTCCAGCGCGAGAAGCCGGAAGCGGGCTGGGTATTTGATTACATCACGGAAGCGGGACGCCAGTTGCAGGCGCCCATGCCATTGCCACTGCTCGCCAAGCCGGTGGAAGGCAGCGGCGATGCCGCGGTGAACTACAACACGGAACCCGATTCGCAGGCCGGTGATCTTCCCGGCGCATGGGATGACACCCGCGACGCTGAGGGTCCGTTCGGGCATTACCAGCGATTCACGTATCGTGATCGCAAACATAACTTCTGGGTGTATCGCGGCGCCCACGACGGATTGCCCGCACTGCAGGCGGGAAGTTACAACACTGCCACACGGGGCTTCGTCGCCGCGTCGAACGCCACGGCGATTGCCGGGCAGCCGTTTCAATATTTCCTGCACGCGTCGCGCCAGGACGAGTTCCTGGACGTTTCGCCCGTTGGCAACATCCCGTCGTGGCTGACGGTTTCCGGATTGCGGCTGCACGGAACGCCGGGGACGAACCAAACCGGCGTCGTGAACCTGCAGCTCGTGGTGCAGGACCTATATCTTCACGACAAGGTCACCAACTCATTTTCAATCAATGTCATCGCGGCTGGAACGCCAGTCACCCAACAGCGGCTGACCATCGCAAGCACGAATGTTTACACAGGAAGTGTCATCGTGTTTTCGAATCGGCCGCCGTTCCTCGCGCACTCGCCTGCGCCATCGAACAGTTTTACGATGCGGTACTATTACAAGACGGAACCGAGCTTTGCATGGCCGGGGATGTCTTCACCGCCGGCCGCCGGCAGCATCGTTCCCTACCTGCGTCCGCATGACGGCACGAATTACCTGGGCGATCCCTCCTCGAAGCAGACGGCGGCCCTCGACATCGTTTATCGTCCTGTCTGGCCGGAGCGTGATGTGAGCGACGGCAGCAAACCGGTGGCGATGATGCCGTACGGGCAGACGCTCACGGCGCCGATCAACGGGCTGCCCGGCGTTCGTTTCTTCAAGACAGCGCGGGTCCTGTACCAGCAATCCATTGCTGCCAACATTACGAACGCGATTCCCAGCGTGATTCTTCACGATCCGACTCGGGAGAAGTACGCAAGCCTGGACGAGCATGAGCTGGATGTTGTTCCTCCGAGCGTCCGCATGGAGATTTACCTCGGCAAATATTATTTCCCGAATCTTCCGCCGCATCTGGCGAAACGCGTGTATTTCGATCCAAACCGCGGTGCGAAGGGCAGTCTCGTGCTGAAGGGCGAGTTCGTGGATGAAATCCTCGGGCTGGATTATTTGCTGTTGAATGTGTTGCGCGGGTCGGACCTGGCCGCTGTCAAGGCGCTGTGCCCTGCGAGTGATGAGGACAACGCGCCCAAATGGACTGCGCTCGTGGATGCTCTCGCGACGCCGATGGAAACGTTCTACGAGAACCCCGCGGTGCCGGGAACGTATATTCCCGATCCCGGATTAACGGAGCCTGTGGGCGTTTCGGACCTGGCGGAAGTTGGAAACGACAACCTGGCAGTTGATTCCTATGCGCTGTCATCGAGCGGTCCCGGAAACGGGTATGTGACAATCATTGAATCGGGCGGCACCGCATTCACGCAGCCGGGCGATCCTGTTGCGTTGCATGTCTTCCGGATTGTTCCTGAACTTTATGTTGGCGAGTTGAAGGTGATAGCGGCGGCGAATCCCCTGAGCGAACAGGTGACGTTCCAGCACTCGGTGGATTTTGCGGGGCGTTTTGGCGAGTACTTCTACGAATGGAAAATTGCCGCGCCGATAGGTGGCCAGCCGCCATTCCGTGACGAAGTCATGTCGCAGTATCTTTCGCTCACAAGCGGAACCAACCTGCCGCGTTATCTGTTGGGCGGCTCCGGGATCCAGGTGTTGGGCGACAATTACCTGGTGCTTCGATACAAGCCCGCAAACCCGGACCATCCACTGTTCGATCAATGGTCCGATTGGACACCGTCGCAACTTGCTGAGGGCTGGATCAAGCGGGTGCTGGCCGGGATCAATCCTTTCAACCAGCGGATCACGGACCTGTTCAACAATCGCGTGAACACGGATGCCAGCATTCTTACGCAGGCGGGCCGCCGCTGGGAAGGCGACGTGGCGTTAAATCTCGAGAACATCAACAACTTCGGATTGATTGAAATCTACGAGACCGTGCTTCGGCGCGGACGTTCCATCAGCATTGAGTCGGGATACAACTATGGACCGGCGAACGACGCGCTCCTGCTTGCAGCGGGTTATCTCAGCGATCTTTACATGATGCTGGGGAATGAGGCCTGGGCCGACGCGGCAAATCCGACGATTGGCATTGGAACGGCGAATCACACCTACAGTGATATTGCGACTGCATTGTTTGCCTTCAAGGGGCAGACAGCTTCACTGCTGGAGGAGGAACTCGCGCTCATTCGCGGACGGGACGATTTTCTGGTTCCTGGAGTCCAGGTGACGCCGATCTACAACCGCCTCATTTGGAACTACACGCGAGGCATTGATTCGGGCGAAGTGATCTATGCCAACAACTACAATGTGCAGGAGAATCCAAACTCCGATCCTGACGGCGTGATCAATGCGGAGGACGCCGCGCATATGTTCCCGCAGGGACACGGCGATGCGTACGGCCATTACCTGACTGCATTGAAGGGATATTACTCGCTGCTGATGAATCAGAATTTCGACTGGGTGCCGCGTTCGGAAGCGGTGCTCGTGCTCGGCCAGCCGGTCTCTGTTGACTACCAGGACGAACGCAAATTTGCCGCGGCGGCAGCGGCTTTGGCGCGGGCGGGGAGGCAGGCTTTCGACCTGACGTGGCGGCAGGATTACAGGGCGACGCGCAGCGCAGGGTGGAATCATTTCGGCGCGACACGGGTCAACACGCAGCGCACCTACATGGATGGAACCACAAACCGCAACTCCATTCGTTACTGGGGAATGGATCATTGGGCGAGTCGCAGTGGACAGGGTGGGTTCCTGAACTGGGTTGTCGGCAATGCCGTAATTCCGGGCGAGGACCCCAATCCGTTGCATGAAGGGATTCAAAAGATCGATCGCACGACCGTGACCGAGCTCCAGGAACTCGCGACGCTCGGCGGAAATCTGCAGCAAGCGATGGAAAACGCGGAAGGCGGAATGACGCCCATCGGGCTGCCCGAGAATAGTATTGCATTCGATTTGAACCCCACCGCAATCGGGGCGGAAAATGGAACGCACTTTGACCAGGTTTACAACCGCGCAAAGGCGGCGCTGAATAATGCGGTGGCGTCATTTGATGATGCCAAGGATGTGACGCGCCTGATGCGATCCGAGCAGGATTCGCTCGCCGACTTCCAGAACATCGTGGCCAAGCAGGAACTCGCGTTTGAGAACCGGTTGATTGAACTTTACGGCACGCCCTACACCGATGACATCGGTCCCGGCAAAACCTGGCGGCAGGGCTATACTGGTCCGGACCTCGTCCATTACAACTACGTCGATCGGCCCGAACAGCCGTTCCCTGGTGTTTGGAATTATCCCGGAACCAACAATGCGTACCTGATCGACATCCAGGATTTCGCATCCGATTGGCTGCAGAATTACAACCTGACCAATCTCGGCATCCTGGATTCCACTGACCCCAATTATTCCAACGGAGTTCATTACGTTGAAATTGATATTGGGCCGGACGGATTCGCGCAAAAACCCGAACACTGGACGGGGCAGCGTGCGGCGCCTGGGCAGGTTCAACAGGCAATTTCCAAAGTCATTGCATCGCATACAGCGCTGCGGCAGGCGCTGTTCGACCAGGCGGGTGGCAAGACGGATCTTGACCGGGTGATTGGCCTCTTCAACACGCGGCTCGCGGATCATGAAACCATTCGCAATTTCCAGAAGGATCTTCTCATCGCGGAGCAAACGCTGCAGAGCGTGAAGTTCGCGAACGATATCATCGACAAGGTTTTCGATTCGATCGAGGAGGACATCATCTTCACGTCGGATGCGACTTCGGAAGCTCTTCCTGGAAGCTTGATCGTGGGCGTGGCATCGGGCGGCGATCTCACCTCGGCGGGCCGGACGGCGATCAAGCTCGCGGGCTATGGAATCAAGAAGGGTTTCGACATTCGGCAGTTCGTGCAGTTTGCAATTGTGCAGGCCCTGGAACTCTCGACCGAAACCGCCAAGCGCTGGACCGAGTTCGAACAGATTGCGCCGATGGAATGGGATCAGGAGGTCCGCAGCGCCGTGCAGGCACTGGGCGATTCCTTTGAGAAGGTCCAGGCGGGGCTCGGGTTGATCAATCTCAGGTATCGCGAGTACGACGACGCCCGCCGCGCTTATCGCGCGCTCATTGCTGAAGGCGATCGCATCCAGCAGGAGCGGCTTGTCTTCCGCCAGCGCGCATCCGCCGTGGTCCAGGGATTCCGTTCGCGTGACGCAGCGTTCCGGATCTTCAGAAATGAGAAGCTCGAACGGTACAAGACGCTTTTTGATCTTGCCGCGCGTTACGCATTCCTGGCCGCAAACGCATACGACTACGAAACCGGCTTGCTGAATACCGAGGCGGGCAGGGCGTTCGTGAGCCGCGTTGTCAGTTCGCGTGCCTTGGGCGTGGTGCGGAATGGCGAACCCCAATACGCAGGCAGCGCGAGCGGGGATCCCGGAATCTCGAGTGCACTGGCGGAAATGAAGGCGGATTGGGATGTCCTCCGCGGCCGGCTTGGTTTCAACAATCCCGACGCGTATGGAACCACGGTTTCGTTGCGCATGGAGAATTTCCGTGTGCTCCCCGGAACAAACCACGACGCGACGTGGAAGGATCTATTGTTGCAACGAAGGGTCCCTGACCTGATGGCGGATGCCGACGTTCGGCGCAACTGCCTGCAGATCAGCCGCGGAAGCGGGCTGCCGACGCCCGGCATTGTGATTGAGTTTGGAACCGTGATTGCGGACGGGCACAACGTCTTCGGCCAGCAACTGGCGGGTGGCGACCACGCCTTCAGCCCGAGTTCCTTTGCCACCAAGATCTTCGGGGTTGGAGTGGCGTTGGAAGGGTATCGCGGAATGGATGTTCCTGCGGCGAATGCAGGCGCGGGTGGATCATCGCCTCCCGATCCCGACACCTGGTTCCTGGATCCCACCGCATTGTCGGCGACGCCTTACGTGTATTTGATCCCGGTCGGCGAAGACACGATGCGAACACCGCCGCTGGGCGACACGGGCGCGATCCGTTCGTGGAGTGTGGCTGACGTGGCGATTCCGCTGCCGTTCAACCTGGGCGCATCGGATTTCTCAACGCTGCCGTTCTATACATCTGCAGATTCGCTGACCGAGCCCATCTTCGGAATCCGCAAGCACCAGGCGTTCCGGCCGGTCCCGAGCGCGGGTTATTTCAGCACGAGCCTGTATGGCGCAAGCGGGACGCTGTTGCGTTCGCAATACACAAACAATCGGCTCGTAGGCCGCTCGGTGTGGAACACGCGCTGGAAGCTGGTGATTCCCGGGCACGTTCTGTTGAACGATCCTGAACAGGGATTGAATCGTTTCATCAACTCCGTGCGCGATGTGAAAATTCATTTCGTCACCTACAGCTACTCCGGGAACTAAGCGGCTGGCGCACCTATGAATTCCTTACTGCACCCAATCTCGAAGTGGACTGTTGCGCTTGTCATCACTGTGGCTTGCCTCCACACAGCCCATGCCTTTCCGCCAGCGCCGCATCATGTGATCCATGGTTCCGTGCGCGATGAATTTGGCGATCCTTTATCCCTGGGCTCCGCACAGGTGTTTCTTGAAACCACGAACAACGTGTTCATCGCGTGCCAGGTCTCGCCGGAGATCGCGCCTGGCGAAAACTATCGATTGATCGTGCCGATGGATTCGCTGTCGACTCCCGATGTTTACAAGACGGCAGCCTTGAGGCCGACGGTTCCGTTCCGGCTGAAAGTGCAGATTGGCAACACTGTTTACCTGCCGCTCGAGATGGCAGGCAATTTTGCCACGCTGGGCCAGCCTGCAGGGGAAACATTGATCAACCTGACGCTTGGCGTTGATTCAGATGGCGATGGCCTGCCGGACGCGTGGGAGCAGTTGCTCATCCAGATGCTCGGAGGCGGATTGACGCTCGGGCAGATCACAGGGAACGGCGACAATGATGGCGACGGCATCAGCAATCTCGCGGAGTACATTGCCGGCACTTACGCCTTTGATCCGCAGGACGGCCTCAAGTTGCGGATGGTTCGGCGGAACACGCAGGGCCCCGTGATTCAATTCTTCGGAATCGCAGGGCGAACGTATTCGATCCTGGGAACGACGAACATGTCGCATTGGGCGGACGTATCGATGCGCGTTCCTGCAGGAAATACCAATGCTGTTCCGAAGGTGGAGCACTACGCGCCAGCCTCGGGCATCGTGGAGCCCGAGATCGTGCTTCCTCCGGGCCAGGCGGGACCCATGTATTTCCGGCTCCGTGTCCACTGAGTCTCCTGGCTTCGGTTTGCGATCCCGATGGTGGATCGCGTGGCTTTCTGTTGCGGTCCTCGCGGTTGCAGCCGTTTGGCTTTTTTCTTCAAAGCCGTCTCGCACGACCGGCTCAATTCTCGCCGAGCGATCCCGCAACGTGCTGGAACTTCGGGACGGCGTGCTGCTCGATCAGGGCAAACCCTTCACGGGATTCGTTTTGGAGCATCACGATGACGGCAGCTTGAAGTCGCGTTCCTCTGTTTCGAACGGCCTGCTCGAGGGGCTTTCACAGGGCTGGCATGCCAACGGAAAACTCCAGGTCAGCGAGACGTATGTCCGCGGAATTTCCCACGGCATCCGGACAAAGTATCACGAAAGCGGCGCGAAGCTTTCGACAGTCGAGGTGGTGCATGGACAAACGCAGGGAATTTTCGAGCGGTGGTTTGAGAATGGCCGTTTGAGCGAGCGGGTTGAATTGACGAATGGAGTTCCGCATGGTGAGTCGCTCGCGTTTCATCCCGACGGTTCGCTCAAGGCGCGCGTTCGCATGAATCAGGGCGAGGTGGTTGAGAACAGGTTTTGGGCGCCAGGCGAACACTGGCCGGAGTAGCCGGCGGATCTCGGAAACACCCCATTGGCGCTGCGGGTTATTCGCCCCCGGGGAACGGATGCATTCGTCACGCTCAGCGATTACGTTGTGACAATCATGAAACCAATGAAATACCTCATCGTGACGTCACTCGCTTCATTTGTTCTCGTCGGCTGTGATAGCGAAAAGGCAGCCATCGATGATCGCAAAGAAGTGACGAAAGAGATCCTCGACGATCGCAAGGAAACCGTTGACGCACTTGCTGTGGAAGCGAAGAAGCAGACGGACATCAACGCCGAGATCGAGAAGGCAAAGATTGATGCGGACAAAAAGGCGGCGCAGGCGCAGCTCGAAGCGGACAAGCAGAAGGCTGACGCCCAGGCAGCTTTCGAAAAAGCACGGGTCGACGCGCAGCGCCAGTAGTCTATTGATCCTTCTGGAAAACCTGGAGCGCCGAGCCGGTGCAAGCTGGCGCTCCGGTGCGGCGTGCGCGGCGGAAAGAAACGTTGCGCGGGCAATGCCAAGACGTTTAATTTCCACCCATGTTTGAAACTGTGCTCAAGCCTGGGGCAGTTGGCGCGGAGTCGGGTGATGGCAGGGACACTTTTTTGAAAGCCTTTCGGTGGATGGTCCTGGCTCGGGTTCTGGATGACAAATTCGCCAGCCTTTACCGGGCAGGAAAAATTCACGGCGGCGTCTTCCTGGGCCGCGGCCAGGAAGCATTTAGCGCCGCCGCTACAATGGCCCTTCGGCCTGGAGATGTCTTCGCCCCGTGCATTCGCGACGGCGCAGGGCGTCTCGCATTCGGTGAATCCATTCTCGACGCGGTTCGAACCTACATGGGTTCCGTTCTCGGGCCCATGCGTGCGCGGGATGGAAACGTGCATCGAGGAAACCCCCAAAAAGGGTTGTTGCCGATGATCAGCCATTTGGGATCGATGATATCGGTCGTGAACGGCACGCTTTGGGCAAAGCGGCAAAAAGGAATGAAGGATGTCGTGGGGGTGGCTTCGCTCGGTGAAGGCGGGACTTCAACGGGCGCATTCCATGAGGCGTTAAACCAGGCTTCCGTTGAAAAACTTCCGCTTGTCGTCGTTGTCGCCAACAACCAATACGCCTATTCAACGCCAAATTCCCGGCAGTTCGCCTGTGAATCCCTTGCTGATCGGGCGGCGGGTTATGGGGTGGCGGGTCACGAAGTGAACGGAACCCGCCTTGCCGAATGTCTTGCCTGCCTGCGCGATGCCGTCGGCTCGGCCCGCAGTGGTGGCGGCCCGCAATTGATTGTTGCGAAGTTGTTGCGGCTTTGCGGCCACGGAGAGCATGACGATGCGGCCTATGTGGATCCGAAATTCAAGGCGGACCCGGAATTTCGCGATTGCCTCAAGTCCGCCGAGGACGATGTGCTTCGTCGCGGCTGGCTGGATGCCGCGGGCGTGGCGCAGGTTCGCGCGGACGCCGTGCAACAGGTGGAGGAAGCGGTGGCAATGGTCCAGCGTGAGGCCGCACCCGATCCTTTTCGGGAAGACTGGTGTGCGCTGGCGACCCGCAGATTGAATGAAGGCCATGATTGATTTCAAATTGATCGCAATCCTCATAATGCGTTCATCGATCGTGCAGCCATGAGCATCACGTATCTCGAAGCCATTCGCGAAGCGCAGGCGCGCGCCCTGGCGGAGGATCCCAAGGTCTTCATCTACGGCCAGGACGTGGGCAGTTTTGGCGGCGCATTCAAGGCCACGAAGAATCTCGCGGCCCAATTCCCAGGGCGTGTGCTGGACGCGCCGATCAGCGAGGACGCGATCATCGGAATGACGGTGGGTGCGGCCATCGAGGGGATGCGCCCAATCGTTGAAATGCAGTTCGCGGATTTCTCGACAGTGGCATTCAACCAGATCGTCAACCAGGCGGCGACGCTGTATTGGCGGACCACTGTGAAGTGTCCGATCACGGTGCGGCTCCCATGCGGGGGCACCTCTGGCAGCGGCCCGTTCCATAGCCAGACCATGGAGGCCATTTACGCGCATTACCCGGGTCTCGTTGTGATGACGCCCGCCACTGTGGAGGACGCGTATAGCATGCTGCTGGAAGCCGTGGCAATCGATGACCCTGTCATTTTCTGCGAGCACAAGCTTCTGTATTTCCATTTGAAGGCGGAGAAGCTTCCGACCGAGGCGCTGCCAACAGGCAAGGCGCGGATCACGCGCGAGGGGCGCGACATGACGATTGTTTCCTACAGCGCCATGGTGCACGAAGCCTTGGAGGCAGCGAAGGAATTGGAGTTGGACGGTTACCAGATTGAGGTCGTGGATTTGCGCTCCGTGAAGCCGCTCGATA
Source organism: Verrucomicrobiia bacterium (assembly GCA_035629175.1). Lineage (NCBI taxonomy): Bacteria > Pseudomonadati > Verrucomicrobiota > Verrucomicrobiia > Verrucomicrobiia bacterium. Next base: position 20,255 of record DASPIL010000080.1, read on the forward strand.
CGGATACCGTGATGGCGTCCGTTGCGCGAACTGGCCGATTGCTTTGCGTTGGAGAATCCTGGCCCTGGGGCGGGGTCACTGCGGAAGTGGTCGCGCGTGTGGCGCAGGAGGGTTTCGGACTGCTTGATGCACCTCCGCAACGCCTGAACGCGAAAGACACTCCAGTTCCGTATCATCCGAATCTCTGGGCGGCGCATCGCCCGACCGCTCGCCGCATCGCCGCCGCCGCGCGAAATTTGTTGCGACAATAACCCTGATGCATTGACGCCTGCCATGCCCCTGATCCCAATCATCATGCCCCAGCTTGGGGAATCGATCGCTGAAGCCGCCATCATCAGTTTCCTTGTCAAACCGGGACAGACCGTGGAAGCCGATCAGGACATCATGGAGGTGGAGACGAGCAAGGCCACGCTGAACGTGGCGTCACCGTGCAGCGGCACGCTTCAGCAATTTCTGGCGCAGCTGAATGAAAGCTATCCCGTTGGCGCGGTCCTGGGATATCTCGATGCGAGCGCGGAGGAAATCAAACGCGTCGGGCTCGACACCCAGCCTGTGACGGACAACGGCGCAGACGATGCGCCTGAGCCTGCGGAAAAAGCGTATGTGGAAGGCACGACCAAACGCGTGCTGCCCACGGTGCGCGGCCTGCCCGTGCCGGCGAACGCTGCGGGAGCGAGCTACATGTCGCCGCGCATGAAGGCGCGGATGAACGAATTGGGGCTGCACGCGGCAGACCTCGCGGGAATTGCCGGCAGCGGCGCGGCGGGACGCGTGACCATCCAGGATTTTGAAAAGTTCATCGCGCACCTTGAGAAGCATCAGCTAAGCGAGGCGTCGACCATGCGGGTCGCAGTGGCCGACGCGATGCGACGCAGCTGGACGCGGCCGATTGCACATGTCGGTTTGCCTGTCTGCCTGGATCCGCTGTTTGCGCATCGCAAAACGGCGCGCCCAAAACCGGGCCCAGCGTTGTGTGCGATCCGGGCGCTGGCGGTGGCGCTTGCAGAAAACAGCGCGCCCGCGGGGCGTTTGATCGGCAGCAAGATTGTTCATCCGCCGTCGATCGATATCGGTTTCGCAGTGGAAGTTGAGGACGGGGTGCTTGTTCCGGTGATTCGCAATGCGGCGAACCGGCCCCTGCCGTCGCTCGTGGAACCATACAACGACCTTGTGGAGCTCGCACGGCAGCGCCGCCTGCCAGTGGACGCGACGGGGGGGTCCATCGCAACCGTCACGAATTTCGGCACGTTTGGCCTGGAATGGGCGACGCCGATTCCGTTACCGGAGCAGACCCTGGTGCTCGGCATGGGCGCGGCGAAACGAAAGCCGCATTGGGATGTTGCGAAGGAGCAATTCATTCCTGTGATGGAGGCGAACCTGACGCTGAGTTTTGATCATCGCGTGCTGGACGGCGGCGCTGCAGGCAGGTTGCTGTCGAGAGTCGCTGAACTCCTGATGCATCCGGAGAATCTTTAACGGATCAAACGCTGCCCGGCCCGATCTCACGGAGCATGCGCGTTCCGCATTTCCCGATAATCCGTCCAGTTGCGACATGAAGTTTGGTGCGCACATGTCGACAAGCGGGGGCATCTGGAAAGCGCTGCAACGCGGCAAATCCATCGGCTGCGAATGCGTGCAGGTGTTCGTGAAGAACAACATGCAATGGGCTGGGAGGCCGCACGGTGCGGACGAGCTGGCGCTGTATTCCACCGAACTCGCGGCGGGCTGCTTCAATTGCGTGTTCGGACATACGGGGTACCTCATCAACCTCGGCGCGGCACCGTCGGAGAATCGCGATCGTTCTCTTAAATCCTTGATGCAGGAGATTGAGCTGGCATCGGCCCTCAAGTTGCCGTTCCTCGTGATGCATCCCGGATCTCATCTCGGTGCAGGCGAGGAGAGCGGGTTGCGGCAGATCATCGCGGGCCTTGATGAAGTATTTGCGGTTACGCGGAAGCTGCCTGTCAGGATAGCGCTTGAGAATACTGCAGGGCAGGGGAGCTGCCTTGGGAATGACATCGCCCATCTCGGCCGGATATTCGACGGCGTCAAGAAGCCCGAGCGACTCGGTGTCTGTCTCGATACGGCCCATTTTTTTGCGGCCGGTTACGATATCCGAACGCAGAAAGGATGGGATAAAGCCATTGCGCAGGTGCGGTCAACGGTGGGGTTGGAAAACATCCTGGCGTTTCATCTGAACGACTCGAAAACGGCATTGAATTCCAGGGTGGATCGTCACGCCCACATCGGGCAGGGGCAAATCGGAAAGGAGGCATTTCGCCATATCGTGCGGGACCCGCGTTTCGCCAGCCATCCCGCCTGTCTCGAAACGCCAAAGTCGCAGGATTTGCATGAAGACATTGGAAATCTTGAGATTCTTCGCAAGTTGGCGGGAGTGGAAACGCTCTGAAATAACGCTGGGGTAAATACCCTATTTGTGGATTTTTTTTCGGGAAATATGTTGCCGCGGTTCCTTGTAATGGTGGTTAGTTAGGTTCAGGCGGCTCTGAGTGGAGCCGCCTTTTTCTTCGTACCCGGGAGCGCGTCCTTTCACGCTGGTGCAATGCATCACCGCAAGTTCGACGGCTCGCGCACCTTTCGCACTGAAACGTGAAAGGCTACGTTTCAATCGGCCCTTCGCGGGGTTATTTTGCGCCGAGTTGAAGGCGCGGATCGTTTTCCAGCATCGACTTGAGGTTTGGCCAATTCGCCTCGTTCATCTCATTGAATGCGTTCAGATAAACGGCAGTGACCTCGTGCGGATATTTTTGGAGAAGCGCTTCCACTGCGTCCTTCAGCTTCGCATCTTCAACGGTTGGAGGAAGGTCCTCAACAACACCTTCCTCATGCTGGATCCCGAGCGGCGTCAGGAAGTCCACAAGCATGGAACGATATTTTTTCATGAGCCACATGCGGATGAGGTTGCCCGCGGCGAGTTCGAGCCCGGGTTTTCCGAGCGATGCCAGCATTGCCGTGTGTCGCTGAGACTTGGCCTGGCGTTCCATGAATACCGGGCGGACCTTCCGGGCTTCAGCAACGGCGCTGAGTGTCGCGCGATAGGTAGGTTTCTCGGTGTCGGCGATGAACGTCAGGATTTCGTTTCCCAACGCTGGCGACATAAAGCCGAATAATTCGTGTGCAGTGAGCATCGTTGTAAAATCTTTGGGCCGCGGCCGTCTCTGGCTTACCCGATTGTTGTGATGGTGATTCTATTTTTGTCCGCCAGCTGTTCGCAAGCTTCCTGTTCCAATAAGAGTGTGCGCCCTGCCTCGAGTGCCAGCACGGAAACACCCGATGCCCCGCAGGTTTCGAGCGTGCGAACCCCGATGCATGGAATGTCGAAGCGCATGTCGTGATTCAGCTTGGCGACCTTCACCGCCACAGCGCCGCCGTTCTTGCCGGCAAGTTCCCCGCCGCGCGCCAGGCATTTGTCCGTGCCCTCAAATCCCTCGACCGCGAGGACCGTGCCTTCCTTGACCACGACGAGCTGGCCGATGTCCAGGCGGGAGATTTCCTTTGCAATGCGCCATCCGTAATCGATGTCCTCTTGTTGCGCCGTCGAGATTTTCGGGCCTGCGTGAAATCCTTTGGCCGGCATCAAGGGCTGAAGCCACGGCGTCGCGGCGATCAGCTCGATGCCATCCTTCTGCAACTCGGCTGCGATGCCGCCAAAGATGCTGTGCGCATTCCGCTCCTTTAGTTTCAGCAACAATCCCATAGCGCGCAGATCCGGGCGAACATCGAATAGGTTCCGAGGCGCAATCTGTCCAGCCATCACGCACTGCCGAACGTCGCGTTCCCGGAAGGCGTTGATGAGTTTCGACAGTTGCCCGACCCGCGTCCACACGATGTCGTCGACCAATTCCGCGAGCGCAGGCTCGGTCTCTCCCTCGAATGCGACGGCGACGATGCGCCGAACGCCCATCGCGCGCGCCTGGCGGGCGAGAAGGAGAGGCAGCAGCCGATTGCCGGCGATGATACCCAGGGCGTCGGGGTTTTCGTGCACGGCAAGACGTTAACGTGTTTCAAAAAGCGTCCGCAAATCCAATATGTTTTCTCCCCATATGGCCGACGGTATTACTCCCCATAGGTGCCATCGGAGAGAAGGCTGACCGGTAGGTTATGAAAACGATACCTACATATATTCATGGGGTCCTGGATTACGTGGTGGGGCTTGCACTGTTACTGGCGCCAAACCTGTTCGGGTTTGCGGATGAAGGCGGGGCGGCGGTGATGGTGCCGCGCGTCATTGGCGTGATGATCCTGGGCATGGCCGTGCTCACTCGATATGAACTTGGGTTGTTCAAGTTGATCCCGATGCCTGTTCATCTAGCGATCGACTATGTCGTGCCGCTGATCCTGGCAGCTTCGCCGTGGTTGTTTGGGTTCAATGATCGGCCAGCGAACGTTTGGGCACCGCATCTGGTGGTTGGACTGGGGAGCTTCCTGGTTGCGCTCATGACCGAGCGGGAGCCGCGTCATCAGACCATCCCGCAGCACGCACCGTAAGACGGAGAAGGACAGGTTCCGAACCCCTCCGCAGTGGGGATTGGCCACTGACGTGCAGCCTGATTACGCCGATCAAACAACCGCTCGTGCATAAACCAAGAGCTATTTCCGATTTTACGGCAAAACACCCAGCGGTGAAGACGCCTGGCACCTGGACAAGTGTGACTGTTACGGCTGCAAGTCCGCGATCTGGCGGCGGTGTTCGCGCTGCTGGTTCCTTTGGTTGATCCTTCTGGCGCGCGCCGGTAGAGTGGCGCGCGTGCAGAATCCCAATGCAACGGTTCAACCTTCCAGCGCGTGGAGCCAGATTCGCACGATTTACCGGTATGAACTTCGGGGGGCGTTGCGTGAGCGCACGATCGTAATCAACAGTATTCTCATCCCCATCTTTCTGTATCCGCTCATCATGTGGGCGGGGTTCACAGGGGTGATGTTCATCCAGGGCCATTCGGACAGCACGAAGTCGCGCATCGCTGTCCTCAATGTCCCGCGCGAACATCCCGGCCTCCGTGCCCGTTTCGAGCGCGACCGCCGGATTAATATCGTCCGCGATGCTTCTGCGACTCCTGACCAAATCCAGCGAGGGAACCTGGATGCGATCGTTGAGTTCGTTTCTCCCGAAGCCGAGCGGGCTGCGCTGCCCGGGAACTTCACGGCGAAAATCACCTTCAACGGATCCAAGGATCGAAGCAACAGCGCCCGACAACGCGTGGAAGGCGCGATCGAGAGGTATCGACGCGACTGGGTTGCCCGCGAGGGCCGCAAGCTCGGGATCTCGGATGCCGAATGGGCCGGATTCAAGATGACGTCCCGGAACCTGGCTTCGGAAAAGCAGATGGGAGGTTTTGTTCTTGGCATGCTCATACCCGTGTTGTTCGTGGTCATGGTCGCCGCGGGTTGCTTTTATCCCGCCATCGATTGCACCGCAGGAGAACGGGAGCGGAATACTTGGGAAACACTCATGTCCTCAGCGGCGAAGCGGGTTCACATCGTTGTGGCGAAATACCTGTATGTCACAACACTCGGCGGTTTGGCAGGTGCTTTGAATCTGGTGGCATTTGCGCTGACGTTGAAGCCGATGTTTGCGCCATTGCTGGCGCAGGCGGGTGTGACATTCAATTTTGCAGTTCCGCCTGCGGCGATTCCACTGCTCATTCTCGCGGCGGTGTTGCTGGCGGGGTTCGTCGCGGCGGGCATGATGATCTTCGCCTCCTTCGCACGGACGTTCAAGGAGGGCCAGGCGATGATCATGCCGTTCTATCTCCTCGTCATGCTTCCTCCGATTGTTTTGCAATCGCCCGGCATCCAGTTCACCACCACGCTTGCGTTGATACCCGTCGTCAATGTGGCGATGATGGTTCGGTCCGTGGTGACAGGAATCTACCCGTGGGTGCAAATTGGAATCACGATTGCAGTGTCACTGGCGATGATCGCGCTCTGCGTACGTCTCGCGGCGTTCATCCTGCGTTTTGAAGACGTCATGGCCGGAGCGTACAACGGAAGCATAAAACAGTTCTTCCGCGAGCGCTTGTTCGGCAAGGCAAAGAGCAGCGGCGGAATACAAACCTGATAGCCATCGAAGATTTATGGAGACGACAGTTCGCGTCGAGAACCTGAAAAAGATCTACTTCGAGGAAGGCCGTGGCGAGGTGCGGGCCGTCGATGGAATCAGCTTCAGCTGCCAGCCGGGTGAAATATTCGGCCTTCTGGGCGCGAACGGCGCTGGCAAGACGACGACACTTCGAGTGCTTGCCACCATTCTCCAGCCGACTTCCGGAACCGCGGCGCTGATGGGCCATGACACCGTGCGCGAACCCGAATGGGTGCGGCGGAGCCTCGGATTTTATTCGGCGAGCACAGCGTTGTATCCACGGCTCACAGCGCGCGAGACGCTGGAATTTTTCGCCAGGATCAACGGTTATCCGACCCAGCGTGTTAAGGCGCGCGTGGATCACTTGATCGCACGCTTTGGAATTTCCGAGTACGCGGACGCGAGGGTGGATCGGCTTTCCCAGGGCATGAAGCAGAAGGTGTCGATTGCACGGACGGTGGTGCACGACCCGCCGGTTGTGATTTTCGACGAGCCGACCGTTGGGTTGGACGTGCTGAATGCGATCGAAATGCAGAAGGTCATTGCGGAGTTTCGCACGGAAGGTAAGACCATTCTCTTTTCCACCCACATCATGAGCGAAGCCGAGCGTTTATGTGATCGGATCGCGATTGTGCATCGGGGAAAAATTCACGCGTCCGACACGCTGCCGGCGCTTCGCAGCGCCAGCGGCAAGCATTATCTCGAGGACATCTTTGTTCATTTCGTCGAGCGCGCCAACGCAGGGTCCCTGCCTCTTCTTGAGGTTCCATGAATGTGCGGGTTTCCACGGTCTGGATCCTGTTCCGCCATGAACTGCGCATGATCCTGCGGGACAGGCGCACGCTCATCACGGCGGTCATCGTGCCGATGCTGGTCACGCCGCTCGTGCTGGCATCCTCGTCATGGACACGCAAGCAACGCGAGGCGGTCCTGCAGAGCACCACATATAAGTATGCTGTCGCGGGTGAAGCGCGCGACCAGATCCGCGAGTGGATCACGACTGCGATCGAACAGCGTGACCTAAAGGCTGGAACGAACGGCGCCGGGTTGTTGCGCCTGGAGGAAGAGACTGCGATCACCAATGCCGTCGAGGCGCTGCACGCCGCCACGATTCATTTTTTTGTGGAGGGTGTCCGCGAGGTGAAGACCAATTCGACCGGAGAAGTAACGCCGGAACCGTTGCCGACACTGCGGTTTGTCTATCGTGGTGACCGCGACGATTCGCTCAAGGGACAGCAGGAACTCGAGGAACAACTGGAGCGAATGCGCAAGCGCGGCCGCGAGGACCTGCTTCGCGAAAGGGGATTTCCAGTCCGTGTGGAACAGGTGGCGGTTGTAGAACCCGTGGATCTCGCATCGAAGGCCCAAGTGGCCGGGCGCACGCTGGGCAAGATGATCTCGCTCTTTTTGCTGGTCCTGGTTTTCAGTGGCGGGGCTGTGGTGGCGAATGACCTCCTCGCGGGAGAAAAGGAGCGTGGCACGCTGGAAACCCTGCTGACGAGCAGCGCTTCCCGGACCGACATTATAGCTTCGAAACAGTTGGTGATCTTCGCCATCGCGACCTTCATCACCATCATGCAGGTGATGAACCTGCTCGTGTACGTGGGTTTCAAGGTCATCCCCGTTTCAGCGAATCTGTCTGCCGCGGTGACGCCAGCTGTTGCCTTGCTGTTACTGGCGTTGTTCCTGCCCATGACCGGGCTCGTTGCGGGGCTTTTGTTGCTGGGATCGGGCTACGCCAAGACGTACAAGGAGGCGCAGTTGTACTTTCTTCCGATGCTGGTGATCTGCGTTCTCCCGGCGCTCGCCCCGATTTTTCCAGACCTTCCGTTGCGGTCGCTCGTTGTCTTGATTCCGATTGCGAACGTTGGTGTCGCGGCGAAGGAGATCCTTGTCGGCGTGTTCGACTGGCCGATGATTGCGCTGGCGTGGATCGTGACGGCCGGGACAGGACTGTGGGTTACGCGGATCACGATCTCGTTGTTGTCCGCAGAGCGATTGATGAATGCGGGGGGCGGTCAACTCTCGCCGACCGACGGCGCGGGGCGGTTCAGCCGGCATGTGGTTGCGTGGTTCGCGACGTTGTGGGCGGTGCTCTGGGTCGTGAACAGTTACACGGCGCGCGCGGACATTCGGGTGCAATTGCTGGTCAACCTGGTGGGACTTTTCCTGGGCGCTTCACTGCTGATCCTTTGGCGCTATCCACTCAATTGGGGCGAGATGCTGGCGTGGCGCGGTCCGAAACCGCTTGTCTGGCTGGGCGTGGTGTGTGCGATTCCGGGTGGCGTGCTGACTGCGAGTGGGCTGGCGCGACTGGCGAGCCAGTTTGTGCCAGTGTCGGAGGAGATGCTTGAGGAGTTCTCCCGCACATTGATTCCAGAAGGCATCACGACAGCGGAACTGTTGTTCTTCCTGGCAGTGCTGCCCGGGTTTTGCGAGGAGTTCGCATTTCGTGGATTGCTGCTCCACGGTTTGCGTCGCCGGTTTCATCCCGTGGCTCTCGTGGTTGTTGTCGGGTTGGTGTTCGGGATCTTTCACTTCGCGCTGTTCCGTTTCGCGGGCACCGCATTTCTGGGAATGCTGCTCGCGGCCGTGACCTTGATCACGGGTTCGATTTTCCCAGCAATGGTGTGGCATGCGGGAAATAATGCGCTGGGCGTGATCGCGTCGCAGGCGGAAGTGCCGGTCGCCGAGCTGGACGGATGGATGTATGGGGCGGGGGTTGTGCTGCTTGCGGTGGCGTTCTGGATTTTCTGGCGCGAGCGCCAGCCGGCCGCGGGATTGCGGTGGAGGCGATGAGCTTGTTGCCTTTGACGTAAACATGTTGCGCCGCTGTCGCAATATCTGGCGAACGTCAGCTCCGGACGAGCGTCCTGCTTACACAAACGAAGACACAATCGCCGACCTCGATAGGAGCGGCGTGAAATTGTTTCGAACCTAATTCCGGGCTGGGACCGGAGCTCACGAATTGTTTTGAGACGCGGCTCAAACGATCCGCTGGATTCCTCGAAGATTCATGCTACAGTCTCAGCCGCTTTGCGCTCGGTGGCGCGCGCGATACAACATGACTCAATTTGAAGCCAGGTTCAGCGGCATCGGCCGCTTGTTCGGAAGCGACGGCGCACAGCGCCTTCGCGATGCCCACGTGTGTGTCATCGGAATCGGCGGCGTGGGTTCATGGGCCGTTGAAGCGCTCGCACGGTCAGGCGTCGGACAGCTCACTCTCGTGGACCTTGACGACGTCTGCATCAGCAACGTCAACCGCCAACTGCACGCACTCACGGGGACCTTTGGCAAACCCAAGGTCGAGGTGATGGCCGAGCGAGCGCGGCTGATCCAACCGGACTGCCAGGTCAACGCGCGACAGGAATTTTTTCTGCAATCCAACGCCGATTCCATTCTCAACACGCGATTCGATTATGTCTTCGATGCGATCGACCGCGTCTCGATGAAGGCGCTGCTGATCGCATCGTGTGTTCAGCGGGGAATTCCGATCATCACCGCAGGTGGCGCGGGCGGGCGTCGCAATCCCGCAGCCATCGAAGTTTCCGACCTCGCGTTCTCTTGCAATGACCGTTTGCTGAAACACGTGAGAAAGGAACTGCGTTCCAAGCACAGCTTTACTCAGGCCGACAAGCCGTTCGGCGTGAAGTGTGTTTTCTCCCGGGAACCTGTCGTCTTTGCACAGGCGGACGGTTCGGTCTCCTGCGAGCGCGGCGATACCACGGATTTCCGAATCGATTGCAGCACTGGATTTGGAACCGCCAGTTTCGTGACGGGAACATTCGGACTCATTGCGGCCGGCCAAATCGTCGAGCACCTGGCGTCAACAGAGGCTGCAGTTATGCAGCGTGTCGAAACAGGATGCGATGCTTCCCGGCCTAGCGCTTGATCAACGTCGCGAAGGCGCGCTGAAAGTTTTCGTGAACCTGCTGCGCGAGTTGCTCGAGCGGTTCTTCCAGCAACTCGGCTGCGAACGCATAAACAGCGCGCAGGTTGGCGGGATGGTTCAGGGGTTTACCGTTCGAACCCGGGGGAAGAGGAAATTCAATGCGCGCTTCGGGGAGGCATTGGTCGGGGGCATCGGTTTCAACCAGCAATCGATCCGGCGGAATGTGGCGGAAAGTCTCGCGCTGCCGTTCTTTTCGTTCGTGCGCAAAATATCCTGGCAGCGAAAAATACCCGCCAAGATCCGCGAGCTGCCCAATCATCTCCCTTGGTCCGCCAAAGGAATGGAGAACGAACCCGCAGGCCGGCCGCGGCTCGCGCTTTAGAATTTCCAGCAGCCTGCCCCAGGCCTGCAGGCAATGAATGCTCACGGGCAGGTTGCGCTCCGATGCCATGCGCAGCTGCCAGACAAATACCTCCTCCTGCAGTGGCAGATCGTGATCCCGAATCCATTTGTCCAAACCAATTTCCCCAATCGCTGCAGGGACCGAATCCACCAAGCCTGTCAGCGTCTGCTTCCAGTGCTCGCTGCGTTCGCGCACATACCACGGGTGATATCCAAACGACGGGATGACCTGCGGAACACGGCGGGCGAGTTCCCGGACCTGCGGCCAGTCCTCCTCGCAGGAGCCATTCACGACCATCCACTCCACGTTGGCGCGCGGAAGTTCCTGAAGGATCGATTCAAGGTGCGGCCCGAGGCGCTCGTCCTGCAGGTGGTTGTGGGCGTCGCAAAGACGCAACGTCGAAACGCTCACGGCCGGGAGGAAATCCAGAGGGAATGGAGAGGCGCAAGTTTCCTGAGCTCCGCGCGAATTTCGGTCCAGATGCGATACTCGAGAATGCACCGCCGGAAAATTCCCGCTGCCGCGACCTGTGCCGCGAATTTTTCACGAACCTGGTGTTCGATGCGATCGTATTCTGCCCGCTTCCTGCGTTCAGCGCCATCGGCAACGATTCGGTTCTGTGGCATGAGGTCACTCTATCGCGCGGCCAAGCCTTGTCCAGCCGGCTCCTATCCTCATCAAGGATGATGCGGGATAGTCGCGGGTGCATTTAAGATATTGGCGGATCGATCCTCGCCGTCTTGAATAGCTCGCATCAACCGTGAACATCTGCCCGCACATGGTTTCATTTTTTTCTATCGTCGCTTCGCGCCAAACCGTCGTTCGCCTCGCAGCGTTGCTTTCCGCTGGACTGGCAATTGTTCAATCGCCGCTGCAAGGCGCGGAATCACCACAATCCCGCAATCGCGGCGGCGGGCCCGACCGCGGAGTCTACAAGGCCCGCATCGAGCCACATTGGTTCGGCGACAATTCAAAATTCTGGTATCGAAACGATCTGAGTGGCGGTGCCCGCGAATTCATCCTTGTAGCTGCCGCCACTGGCACGCGTCAGGCGGCATTTGATCATGCGCGGCTTGCCGAATCCCTGTCTCGGGCTGCGGGCGAATCATTTTCCGGGGACCGTCTGCCGTTCTCGGAAATCGAATTCGCCAATTCCGGCGCGAGTGTTCGATTCAATGCCGCGGGGAAGCAGTGGAAATGCGATTTGAGCTCTTACCGCTGTGAAGTTGTGACCAACGACGCGCAAGCTGCGTTGCACCACAATGTGACGGCCACCCCGATGCTTGCTGCGGCGGAAGCCCATCCTGAAATGAATCCGCAGGAGGACGACGATGAACGACCGAGGCGGGGCGCGGAAAGCGGCCGCCGCGCGGGGCGTGCGGTCACGTCTCCCGATGGCAAGTGGTCGGCAAGCGTGCGCGAATTCAATGTTGTCCTCCGTGAGCAGGCCAATGGAATGGAGACGGTCCTCACGAGCGATGGAGTCGAGACCAATTATTACATGCAGCTCGAATGGTCGCCTGATTCCAAATCGCTCGTGGCATGGCAATTGGAACCTGGCGACCAGAAGGAGGTGTACCTGGTGCAATCCTCTCCACCGAGCGGCGGTCGCGCTGTGTTGCGGAAGCGGCCGTATGCGCTGCCGGGTGACCGCTTCAGCCGATATGCAGTCAACTTTTTCGACGTGGCTGCGCGAAAACGGACTGCCCCCGCAGTGGACCGTTTCGAGCACCAGTGGGAACGTCCCCGCGTGCGCTGGCATCCCGATCAACGGCGGTTCGCGTATCAACAAGTTGATCGTGGACATCGGCGCCTTCGCGTGATCGAGGTTCATTGCGATACCGGATCCGCGCGCAACATCATTGATGAAAAGTCGGAGACGTTTATCTGGACCGCCCACACGGAGAGTCTGAATCTCCGTTACGTCAACTGGCTCGAAAAGTCCGACGAGATCGTTTACGTGTCGGAAAAGGACGGGTGGCGCCATATGTATCTTGTGGACGCCGCCACTGGGCAGATTCGAAACCCAATCACACAAGGGGAATGGGTGGTTCGCGGCATCGACCGTATTGATGAAGAGAAGCGACAGATCTGGTTTCGTGGGGCGGGCAGGAATCGAGGCGAGGATCCTTACTTCATCCATCATTATCGTGTGGACTTCGATGGCTCCGGCCTTGTCGCGCTCACGGAAGGCAACGGCACGCACGCGGTTCAATTCTCGCCAGATCGCCAGTTCGTCATCGACACCTACAGCCGTGTGGACATGCCGCCTGTGCATGAACTCCGCCGCTCTGCCGACGGCGTGAAGGTAGTGGAACTTGAACGCGCTGACATCAGGGAGCTGAAAGAATCGGGATGGGAGGCTCCCGAGGTTTTTGTGGCGAAGGGCCGCGACGGGACGACCGACATCTGGGGCATCATTTGCCGCCCGCGCGCGTTCGACGCACAGAAGAAGCATCCCGTCCTGGAGCAAATATACGCGGGCCCGCAGAGCGCGTATGTGCCGAAGTCCTTCAGCGCGCAGCGCCGATTCTCCGCAATGACTGACATGGGATTCATCGTGGTGCAGATGGATGGCATGGGAACGGCGTTTCGTTCCAAGGCGTTTCACGATGTCTGCTACAAGAATCTTAAGGACGCAGGTTTTGCGGATCGCATCCTCTGGCATAAAGCGGCGGCGGCCAAGTATCCGTATTATGACATTGATCGCGTTGGCGTGTATGGAACGTCGGCGGGGGGCCAGAATGCAGGCGGCGCAGTGTTGTTCCATCCTGAATTCTACAAGGCAGCGGTTGCGAACTGCGGCTGCCACGACAACCGCATGGACAAGGCATCATGGAACGAGCAGTGGATGGGTTACCCGGTCGGGCCGCAATACTCCGAGTCGTCAAACATCGACAACGCGGGCAAGCTCGGCGGTGCGCTGTTCCTCGTGGTGGGCGAGATGGACAGCAATGTTCCGCCGGAATCGACGCTTCGATTTGCCGACGCCCTGATTGCGGCGGGAAAAGATTTCGATATGCTGGTCGTGCCGGGCGCGGAGCATGGGACTGGCGGCCGTTACGGCTCCTACGTTCAGCGGCGCACGCGCGAATTTTTCGCGCGCCACCTGTTGAATACGAGCGGCGGCGTGGCGGGCTCGACCACTCGGGCGCAGGCCAGCCAGCGTAACTAATGCCATGTTTAAAGCGTCTCCGGCTTTGTGCCTCGTTTGCGGTCCACCCCGCGGATGAGGCGTTTCACATGTGGTTAAACAGACGCAGCACGACGTAAACATCCAACCTATGAAAACACGCATTCTATTCGGAGCAATGGCGCTGATTGCCAGTTCGGTTCTGGCAGCTGATTCCGGCGCGAAGGACGAGATAAAAGCCGCCGCCAAAAAGCTTGGCGACAATTATTCCTGGAAGACGACGATTGAAAACGCCGGCGGCGGCGGCGGTGGCGGACGGGGCCTGGGCGGACCTGCGGAAGGCAAGACGGCCGGTGGAACCACGTGGCTGTCACTTGCCCGTCGCGATACCACCACGGACGCCTATATGACGGGAATGGACAAGGGTGCAATCAAGACGGATGAAGGCTGGCGATCCTTATCCGAATTGACGCAGGATGCAGGCGGCGGCGGCGGTGGATTCAATCCAACGGCATGGCTCGCGCGCACCGTTCGGAATTACAAGGCTCCCGCCACGCAAGCTGCGGAACTTGCCGAACAGACCAAAGCGTTGACCAAGGAAGGTGATGCGTATTCTGGCGAGCTGACAGAGGAAGGCGCAAAGGCTTTGCTGTCGTTTCGCGGTGGTGGCGGCCAGGGGCCCACGGTTCAGAACGCCAAGGGAACGGTGAAGTATTGGGTCGCTGACGGAAAAATTACCAAGTACCAGTACAACGTGAAGGGGACCATTTCCTTCAATGACAACGACCGTGAAGTCGATCGCACAATCACGACAGAGATCAAAGAAGTAGGCACCACGAAGGTCGAAGTGCCGGCAGACGCGAAAGCGAAGATGTCCTAGAGTCCCGTCTTGATTTGGAAACCAAATCTAAAAATACCGGCAGCCTGTCTTGGACGGGCTGCCGGTTTCTTTTTCGGTGTGCTGCGGGGGCAACCCGCTGTCGTGGGCAAGTGGCAACGACGGTCGCGCGTTTAACGCTGAAGCAAGCTGAAGCCTGAGCCCTTACAACTATGAATCATTGGCGTCACACTTTCATTCTCATCGCGATCTGTTTTGCGTTCCATTCGCCCGGTCAATCATCATCAACAAACTCATCCCCGCGCGTGTATCGCGATCGTGTCGAAGCGAATTGGTTCGCCGATGCTGCGGGCAAAACCAATCGATTCTGGTATCGCGTGGCGATCGCCCGTGGTGAGCACGCGTTCGTGGTAGTCGATGCCCAGGAAGGAACCCGCGCTCCCGCCTTTGATCATGCGCGCGTCGCGCAGGAACTGGCGCGTCAAGCCGGCGCCGGGATTTCCTCGAATCAGTTGCCGATCGATGCGTTGGATTTTTTGCGCGACGGCAAAACAATGAAGTTTCGGTCGGCGGGAACGGATTGGATCCTCAATCTTGAAACGCATGCGCTGGAACGATCTGTGGCGGCAACGTCCGAATCGAGTCTGCCCGCGTCCCGCACTCCACGGCCTTCCGTCACCACGGGAGCCGAGACATCCATTCGCTTCGAGAACCGTCTGCCGCGCGAATTGAACTTTTTCTGGATTGATCCCGATGGCAATCGCCAGCGCTACGGCACGCTGCGTCCAGGCGAAACGCGGGAGCAGCATACGTATGCTGGCCATGTCTGGATGGCCACGGAGCAGAACGGCGACATTCTTGCAGTATTCCAGGCCGAAGCCCGACATGGGGCAGCGGTGATCGACGGGTTGGTTCCGGCCGAACCGCAGCGCAGCCGGCGGAGTGAGCGCGCGGGGCGTTTGAGTTCGTCCGGCGGACGCTCGCCTGATCAGAACTGGGAAGTGATTGTTCGCGGCCATAATCTCTTTCTTCGCGATGCGCGCAACGGCAAGGAGCGGCAACTGACACATGATGCCAATCCCGACAGTTCCTACGCGCGAAACGCCGATGCGGAACGCTCAGTGGAATTGAATTACGAATCGCGCGACCCCGAGGCGCCTATCCCGGAAATCTACTGGGCACCCGACTCGAAACACTTTGTTGCGATGCGGTTAAAATCCGGCACGCAGCGCCGCGTTTACATTGTGGAGTCATCGCCCGAAGACCAGTTGCAGCCGAAGCTGATTTCTTATCCATACCTGAAGCCGGGCGATGAGGTTCCGATCCGCAAGCCGCATCTGTTCGATGTGGAGCAGGGACGTCGAATCGAAACCAGCGACGCCTTGTTTTCCAACCCGTGGTCGATCAGTGACGTGCGGTGGGATCGGGATTCACGGCGTTTCACGTTTGTTTACAACCAGCGCGGACACCAGGTGTTGCGGGTCGTAGCAATCAATGCGGATGACGGGAGCTCGACGAGCATTGTCGACGAGCAGAGCAAAACCTTCATCAACTATTCCGGGAAGTTCTTTTGCGAATTCATGGAGGAGTCCAGCGAGCTTATCTGGATGTCGGAACGCGACGGTTGGAATCACCTGTATCTTTACGACGCGCGAACAGGGCGGGTGAAGAACCAGATCACGCGCGGTGAGTGGGTGGTGCGAAGTGTGGATCGGGTTGATCGCGAGCAGCGTTGCATCTGGCTGCAGGTAAGCGGCATTCGCGCAGACGAGGATCCGTATCACGTGCATCAGGCGCGCGTGAACTTCGATGGAACCGGGTTTGCCGTCTTGACCGAATCCGATGGAACACATTCCGTGCAGTATTCTCCGGACCGCACGTTTGCGGTCGTGACGTGGTCTCGCGTAGATCAGCCGCCGGTGACGGAGTTGCGGAGAACGCGCAATGGAAAGATCATCCTGAAGCTGGAAGAAACGGACGCATCGGAGCTGTATGCGTCAGGCTGGAAACCTCCGGAACGCTTTGTCGCCAAGGGCCGGGATGGGGTCACGGATATATTTGGCGTCATTTTCCGGCCGAAGGATTTCACTCCGTCGCGGCGATATCCGGTCGTAGAGAATATTTATGCGGGACCGCAGGACTCATTTGCGCCGAAAGCGTTTCGGACGAACTACCCGCACCAGAAGCTCGCCGATTGCGGTTTCATTGTGGTCCAGTTGGACGGCATGGGAACGGCGAATCGTTCCAAGAAATTTCACGACATTTGTTTCAAAAATCTGGCCGACGCCGGATTTCCCGATCGGATCCTGTGGATCAAGGCGGCCGCAGCGAAATACTCCTACATGGATCTGAATCGGGTCGGGATCTATGGCACCTCGGCTGGCGGCCAGAATGCGCTGCGCGGGATGCTGGATCATGGCGACTTTTACAAGGCGTGCGTTTCGGATTCGGCGTGCCACGACAACCGGATGGACAAGATCTGGTGGAACGAGCAGTGGATGGGCTGGCCTGTCGACGAGAGTTACGTGAAGTCTTCGAATGTAGCGGACGCGCACAAGCTGCGCGGCAAACTGTTGTTGATGACGGGTGAGCTGGATCGCAATGTCGATCCCGCCAGCACCATGCAGGTGGTGAATGCACTGGTGAAGGCGGATCGGGATTTCGAGATGCTGATCGTTCCCAACGTGGGCCATGGCGCCGCGCGATCGCCCTATGGAGGGCGCAAGCTGCAGGAGTTCTTCGTCCGCGCGTTTCATGACAAGGAGTGGAACAACGTCAGTGCCCACGTGGAAAACGGAACGAATTGATTTTATGGATGATACCTACCGCCCGCCGGGATGCATTGGTTCTGCTGCGCGCCGACGCGCGACTTATTTCGGGCGTCTCTTCTTCGCTTTTCTGCTGCAAATCGCTGCGGTTGCCGGAGCGGCTACAACCGCGGATGACAACCTGAACGCGTTTTTCAAAGACTACCTGGAAGAACGATTTCGGCAGCAGCCGCTGGATGCCACGCGTTTGGGTGATCATCGATTCGATCACTTGCTCGACGACATCTCCGCCGAGGCGCGCGCGCGCTGGCTTGCCTCTGCCCGCAGCGCGCTGAAGAATCTTTCGCGCAAGGTAATGTTCAAGGAACTGTCGCGCGACGGGCAGATCGACTTCGAGATTTTTCAGACGGATCTCAAGGCGCAGATATGGAATCTCGAGAATCGGAAACCGTTCGCCGAGGATCCGCGGGTTTACGGCAGTTACATCAACGAGAGCATTTACCTGTTGCTCGTGCAATCCACGCTTCCAACGGAGACGAACATTGCCAACTCCATCGCACGCATCCGCGAGATCCCCCGCATTATAAGTGAAGCGAAGAAGAGCCTGGCGCGGCCGCCGAAAACCGTGCTGGAAACGGCCGTTCGCCAGAATCGCGGTGCAATCGGCTTTTTCGAAACTGAAATATTCACCCTCGCTGGAGATACTCCGCAGCGCGAGGAGTTGAAGTCGGCGATTCAGCCGGCGCTTGTCGCGATCCGCGATTTTCAGAATTTTCTCGAAGGCGAATTGATGGATCGCGCGACAGGTGAGTGGCGGCTGGGACGCCGCAAGTTCAACCAGAAGTTCGCGCTCGAGACCGATGCGGGAGTCTCCGCTGAACAGACTCTCGCGGATGCGGAGGCAGAGTTTGAGCGGGTTCGCCGCGACATGTACGTGGTGTGCCGCCAGTTGTGGAGCAGGTATTTCTCGAAGTCGCCGCTGCCTCCGGATGACGCGGAGGGACGCCGCACGACGATTATGCGCGTCGTCCACGCAGTGAGCCAGGAGCATGGCAAGCCGGAGAACCTGCTTAAGGACGCGCAGGCGACTGTCGCGAGCATTCGCAATTTCATCCGCGACCACAACATACTGCGCCTGCCGGAACCCGATCGATGTCAGGTGATCGAGATGCCTGAGTTCCGTCGGGGAAATTCGCTGGCCTACCTGGAGAATGCGCCACCGCTGGATCCGGGAGCCGATAGTTTTTACGCCATCAGCCCGCCGCCCGCGGATTGGGGACCCGAGCGCGTGAAGAGTTTTCTTGAGGAATACAACGAGCACATGCTGCAGATCCTTACGATTCATGAGGCGTATCCCGGGCACTACGTGCAGCTGGAATATGCCAATCGTGCCGCATCGCTGATTCGACGCGTCCTGATGTCGGGCGTGATGGTCGAGGGATGGGCGGTATACACGGAGCAGATGATGCTAGATCAGGGGTATGGCGGGGGAGACCTGCGGCTGCGCTTGATGCAGTTGAAGTTCTATTTGCGCGCCGTGGTCAACGCGATTCTGGATCAACGAATGCATTGCGAAGGCATGACCGACGAAGAAGCAATGGACCTGATGGTAAAAGGCGCATTCCAGTCGGAGGGCGAGGCTCGGTTGAAGGTCATTCGCGCCAAGCAAAGTTCCGTTCAGCTCAGCACCTATTTCGTTGGGCGCATGGCGCATTACCGATTGCGGCAGAATTTGCAACGGCAGCTTGGCGAGCAATTCGACCTGGGGCGTTTCCATGAAGCGGTGATGGCGCACGGTTCGGTTCCTGTGAAGTATCTGCCCGAACTTGTTGGGAGGCAACTGTCGCTCACGCAATGAGAACTTCAATGCGCGAGCACCTCGCGGCGATTGCAATGACGTTTCCGTCGCGACAAGCTGCTGATAGCTCTTCGCATTCAATTCGCCTGTCATGAGTCCCACCTCGGTTCCTGCTACTCCGCTCGCTGAAGTTCCGTTCCAATCGCATCCGCGAGGGCTGCGCACGCTGTTCTTCACAGAGATGTGGGAACGCTTCAGCTACTATGGGATGAGGGCGCTGCTGGTTTTGTTCATGATGGATGCCGTTCGCGGTGGCATGGGCATGGATGAAAAAACTGCGAATGCAATCTATGGAATCTACACCGGTGCGGTCTACCTGCTTGCGCTGCCGGGCGGCTGGCTGGCTGATCGGCTGTGGGGCGCGCAGCGGGCCGTCTGGTACGGTGGAATCGTCATAGCCATAGGGCATTTCACGCTCGCCATTCCGCGGGCTGAAGCGTTTTTCCTCGGGCTGATGTTCGTGGCGCTGGGCAGCGGGATTCTGAAACCAAACATGAGCACCCTGGTGGGAGACTTGTATCCCGAAGGCGGCACGCGGCGGGATTCGGGATTCACGATTTTTTACATGGGCGTCAACCTGGGTGCCTTCATAGGACCTCTCGTCTGCAGCGCGCTTGGCGAGAAAGTGAACTGGCACTATGGCTTTGCGGCCGCTGGAGTTGGAATGGTGCTCGGCTTGATTCAGTTCCGACTAACGCGCCATCACCTGGGTTCAGCCGGAATCGAGCGCGGCTCCAACGCCCCTCTTCACCTGCTGGAAAAGGTGGGACTGTTCGGCGGCGTTGGTGGCGCGGTTGTGGTGATCGCCCTCACGATGACTCGGGTCATCAGTTTCGATGCTGTGGCGATTGCCCGCGGATTGACCGCAGTAATTCTGGGGATCGCCGCCGTGTACTTCGCCAGCCTGTTTCTATTCAGCGGCCTGACGCGCGTGGAACGCCAGCGTGTAGGATTGATACTGGTGTTGTTCCTGGCGTCCGCGCTGTTCTGGGCTGGCTTTGAGCAAGGCGGATCATCGCTGAACATCTTCGCGGAACGCTTCACGGAACGGCAATGGACCTGGCTCTTCCGATTCGAAATTCCCGCAGGCTGGTTCCAGTCATTGGGCGCGGTTTTCATCATCATGTTTGCGCCGGTATTTGCGTCGTTTTGGATCCACCTCGGCCGGCGCAATCTGGATCCGTCCATACCGGCCAAGTTTGGCCTGGGATTGCTGCTGCTCGCGGTGGGATTTCTTGTGATGGTTGGAGCTTCCGCAGTCATCGTTTCGGGGAATCGCGCGTCGCCGAACTGGCTGATTTTAACCTATTTGTTCCACACCTTCGGCGAGCTGTGCCTCAGCCCGGTCGGACTCAGCTCCGTGACCAAACTCGCGCCGCGCCGGCTCGTTGGGCAGATGATGGGCACGTGGTTTTTGGCGACCGCCCTGGGCAATGTGCTGGCGGGGTTGCTGGCGGGAGAATTCAAGGTCGACGCGCCCGGAGAATGGTCGGGTCTTTACCTGAACATCGTGATTGCGCCTGCCGCCGGGGGATTGTTGCTGATCCTGTTCGCCAAACCGATCAAGAGATTGATGGCCGGGGCGAAGTGATCGGATTGGCCCGGAGCGCAGTCTTTCCAGGCACGAATCTTTTGACGATCAGTGGTATCGCCACGAATGGAGTCACTGGAGGTCTTTTCGCCGTGGCGGCTGGAACGACGAACTTGATCCGCGGTATCAGGCTCGACAACGCCGCGCTTGCCGGCGATGGCGCGGTGCTCGTGAATGCGGGTTCGACAATGCTCCAGGATTGTCTGGTTGAATCTCACCATCGACGGCTCCGCACTGGCGAATGGCATCACTATCGATGGCAATGACGCAGGTCGTGTCATCGAAGTAGCGGAAGGCGTTACGAATGTTTTGATTCGTGAAACAATCACGGGTGGCACTGCCCCAGGCATCCTCAACTTTGGCAATTTAAGGCTCTTCGACTGCACGATTGCCGCGAATCAAAGCGCTGGCGACGGCATGGCATTTACAGTTCCGATGCCATTCTTGAGATGACTCGCTGTGCTGTGTCTGGCAACACGGGAAATTACGGGGGAGGCATTTTGGCTGGACTGGGCGGAAGCGCAGGTTTCACCAACTGCACGTTCTCAGGAAATCATTCGCGCTTCAGCGGCCATCGCGACTTATTTCACATCTCTCTCTGTGATCGACGGCCAAAACTCCACGGAATTTCTCGCCCCGGCGTTTCCTCCAAACATTGAGGCCGGTGCCAGCTTCACCGTGAAACCTCGTGTTGCCGTTGGACCAATGGTCGAATCTTGGGCCTGCGTCAGAAACGCCACCCGGTTCGGGACAATTCATTTTCGGCGATGTGCAGGCGACAAACCGGCCAGCCGGTTCTATCGCGTTCGCTCGCCGTAGCTGGAGCGCGCTGGCACGTCTGCGGTATTGCCGCCTCAACGGTGTTCAAGAAAGTGCTAACCCCCGGGGGAAAATTCGCGTAGAAAGGTGGCAGCCATTCCGCCATGAACACCGAAATCCGTTCAATGGACTCCAAATCATGAATCCAAGCTATTCAGTCAAACGTGTTCTTTCACCATGCAGCCTGGTGCTTCTGTTGTTGTTGCTCAATGCGAGCGGCCAAACGTACTCGATCAATTGGCACACCATCGACGGAGGCGGAGGCACCAGCACTGGTGGCGTATACTCGGTGACGGGAACCATCGGGCAGCCCGACGCGAGCCCCACCCCTATGTCGGGTGGAAGTTATACGATCAATGGCGGCTTCTGGGGGAACATCTCCGTCATTCAAACGCCAGGAGCGCCTTTCCTTTCCGTTCTGCGTACCACCACGAATACGGTGGTCATTTCGTGGCCGTCGCCGTCGGCGGGTTTTGTTCTTCAGACCAACTCAAATCTGGGATCAACCAATTGGGGAAACATCCCGGCTGTTTCAGACAACGGCGCGATCAAGTTCATCATCGTCAATCCTCCTCTCGGCAATCGCTTCTTCCGGCTGTTCCGTCCGCTCTGAGGCACTGGCGCTCCGATGTCGGCCGGTGCGTGGGTGCATCCTGACACGGCCCGAAGCCGTTACGCGGGAGGAGCGCGGCTTTTACGCCCCCTTGAGCGAGCGCGAACGCCAGGATTATCATTTCCACGGCTTGCTGAAAATCGCGCAGATGTCGTGCGGCTCTCAAGCTCGGCTGCTCCATCGAAAATGTGAACCGCTCAACCTCAACTCTCAACTTTTCCTTCCCACATTGACTTCACTGATCTGGGAATTGAGAGTCCAGAAGTCGTAGATCACGCCGATGCCGAGTAATCCGAGCGTGAGGAGATAGAGGATGCCGGTTCCCCATTTGTGCATGTAAAAGCGGTGAATGCCGAACACGCCCAGGAACGTGAGGAGAATCCAGGCGACGGAATAATCGACATCGCCGGCGACATATCGCCGTTCGGCCTGTCGGTCCATGGATGGAATTAAGAACAGGTCTATGAACCATCCGATCAGGAACAAGCCTGCGGTGAAAAACCAGATCGTACCTGTGACTGGTTTTCCGAAATAGAATCGGTGGGCACCGGTGAATCCGAAGATCCAGAGAACGTATCCAATCACCGTGCTATGCGTTTGTCGTTGTTGATTCACGCGGCGAACCTACGCCCCAGCCCCAGAACAGCAACTACACGGCGCCGGTGGATTTGTAAAACCCGGCAGGATGATTCGGAGTTTTGACGCCCTGATCCGGTCTGATGCCGCCACGACGACAGCCGTTTGAAATAAAAGCTGGAGACGCTGAATACGCCGATTGCCTGGCTTCCACGGGGGACAACAAGACGAGGTCAACCTCCCCGTCGGTTTTCTTCGAACATTTCGGCCGGCATAGGATGTTGGAGTTCCCAGACCATTTTAATCGGGCATTCATCTTCGTGACTCACACGTCTTCCGGGACCCAAATAAACGAACGGAACCGGACTGCCCTGTCGGTCTCGTTTCGGTATATGCCGAAGAACAGGTGAGATGTTCTGATCTGAGCGTTTCAGGCGCGGCTCGTTGGCCTTCGGTTGTGACATGGAAGCATGGCACAGGGTGTGCGGTACCGATGGTGTGAGTATCGCAGGGCAAAGCACGCGGAGGTTGGTGGAGCGGCGGCGCGGGATCCGCCGCAAGATTTGCATCCTCGGATTCGTGATGCTTGGGCTCGTGGTTCCAACCTACTTTGTGATGCCGGTCACGATCTGGTTCCTCTTCTCCCTCGCCTTATTTTGGGTCATTGACCATTTCTTTATTGGCTGGGCGGATTTCATCATCCGACGCGAAGGGCATGCGCAGCGCGGCGCCGAAGCGGAGGAGAGCGTGGGCGATGTATTGAATCGGCTCCCACCAGCCGGGTACCTGGTGATCCACGATGTGATTGCCTATTTTGGGAACATCGATCACGTCGTTGTCCGAAAAGATGGCGCGGTCTTCCTGATTGAGACGAAGGCCCACGCGGGCACGATCAATCATCGTCGCGCGCATCAGTTCGTGAACCAAACGCTTAGAAACATTTATTGGCTTCGAGACTTCCTCAAATCCCAGACTGGCATTGAACCGTGGATCAACGCTGCCATCGTGTTCCCGAATGCATACGTTAGCGTTCGTGGCGAGTTGCGGGGAATCAGCATCATCCATCTCAACTTTTTGGAACGTTGGATGAGTCGCCAAACTAAAGTTGAAACGACCGCCAGGAATTTGTGGTCCCAGCGCGAGACGGTCCGGACAATTCTGACGGTATCCCGCAGTTGATTTCCTGCAATCTTCAGTCGTTGGGCCAGCCCGCGTCATCGCGGGAGAAACTGGTGAACGCTTCCGAATGAGGAGAACGCGCGGCTTCGGCTCTCTGCTATCTCCGCGTCCTCCTGTTTAATGCCCTCGTCCTTGGTGGCCTTAGTTTGTCGGGTTCGGAAGAGCGCCTTTTTGCGTCGCAGGTTTTTGAGGGCGCACCTGCACCGCGGCACGCGTGGGGTATAGAGATAAGCCCGTCCGTTCTTCTGGAACCGGAGCGCCCGTTTCTTGACCAGCCGGTTCAAAAGAGTTTTGAAGGTTTTGGGATGCCCTTCGTCCTTCGGCAATGCCTCAATGATCTCCTTGGCTGAGATGGGATGCCGCGACCAGACCACTTTCATTAGGTCCCATTCGGTTTCGGTGAAGGGACAGCCAAGCCGAATTAGAAGCACGGCGATACAGCAGGTTTTGGAAACCTGCTACGAGCTTCCTCACCTCCTTCTTTGCGGCCTTCGCGAACGCCGTGTGAGGTTATCTTTGTCTGCACACGCCGCCCCGGAGTAAATGCACTCATTGTAATCCGAGCGTCTCGTAGTCTATCAATTGCCCGTCCAATCCATTCAACACGGAGCCGTGAGGACCGGCGCATATGTCGTGCGTCACTTCGCAATTCCGTGAAACCAACCAACAACCGAAACTCCGGAAGGAGATCCCAATGAACAAAACACAACTGTTCGGTAAAGTGCTGCTGGTGGCATCCGCGCTCCTTATGAGCACCCATCAATCCAACGCAGCGGGCTCAAGCGGGTATCATGGAAGCATCTATTGGTTTACTTATTACACCGGCAGCGGATCGGCTTCGCTCACCGGCTCGGGCGGCAACTGGCGCGGCACATGGACTGCAGGCATTACCGACGCGCTTACAGGCAAGGGCTGGTGGCCAGGTTCCGTGCGAAATGTCGGATACAACTGCGGCCAGTTGAGCGGCAACTGGCATCTCCTGGCCCTCTATGGATGGGCTCCCTACAACACGCGGGAGTGGTACATCACTGACTTCGGAAACAATTCCGGAACATCCTTCGGCACCATCAACAGCGACGGCGGCACTTATACGGTGTATCGTCAGATCGTCAGCAGCACGTTTCAGCAGTACAAGAACGATCGGACTGCAAACCGTTCCATTGGAGTGAACTACACGATCACGATGGCCAACCACAAGAACAAGTGGACATCGCTTGGCTGGAGCTGGGGAACCGTGCGGGAAACGGTCATGGCCAGCGAGGCGTTCGGCGGCCCTGGCGTGGTTAACTGCACGGTCTGGTAACTGCCTCGCCACACCTGATCCAACCACAACAACAACCACAAAGGCCGGCAGGCCGGAACCTGCCGGCCTCCTCCCTCACCAGCATCCTAACTGCCCGGAGGAGCGTTGATCACCCAGCACGGGCTTAACCCAGTATCCAGTCCGGTATGAACAACGAGTTTCGTCGCAATACATCCTTGCTGTTGAACATCTTTCTTGGCATTACCGTCGTTTCACTCGTAATGCAGCGGAGGGTTTCGGAGCCTGCAATTTACTCCGACGATGGAGGTTTTGCGGAATTTCACACCGTTATGGCACACACGGAGGTGGAGGACGAGGGGACGTTTGAACCGGTTGCCGAGCGGAGTTTGCCCGACTACGCAGCCATTGCATCCCCAAGCGAACGGCGCCGCCTGATCATTGACCAGCTGCGAGCGATGGGTGCGCCCAACGAGCTTCTGGGACGGGTCGCCCGCGTGGATTTCGAAATGGAATGGGAACGCCAATTCGCGGCGTGCAGCGGCGACATGGAAAAACTGGCTGCAGTCCAGTTGGACATGAATTTGAGCAAGGATGCCGAAATGCGCGCAGCCCTCGGCGAGGAGGGCTTCAGGCAATGGGACCGGAACTACATGCTCTGGGAAGCAATGAGCACCAAGGTCGATGTAAATCAAGCTGAGGCTGGCGCGCTTTACAGTTCCAAGAAGAAGCTTCAACAACGCCTGCTTGAACTCGACAAGGCAAGGTTGAACGGCTCCATGGACGACGCGCAGATCACGGAGGCAATCGACACCGCTTATGCGGAATTTCATGGCACGATGAAGGACGTCCTCGGCACTGAACGGTACGCAAAATCGCAGCAGATGGACGAGACCTTCGTCAAAGACAGTTTCCGTCATCAACTCGCGAAGGCGAACCCGACCGATGCCCAATTTGACGCGTTGTTCAAAGTGGAAACTGAATGGAACAAGGCGCGAATGGAGATTGAGGAACAGTTCCAGGGCAACACGTTTTCACCTGAGTACGGGGAGAAACTGCGGGCGCTGGACGCGCTTCGCGATGCAGAATTCCAGACAGTTCTGGGGGAGGCCGCGTTCGACGCCCTTCGCAAATCCGAGGACCCGGCGTACGTGCGCATGAAAAAGTTTCAAGGCGCATGGGGGCTCGACGAGCGCGATCTTGATTTCATCTACGATACAATGGGCGACTATCACAAGGGCGTTGAAAGCTACCAGGCGGAGGTCCTCGCCCGGCAGGCAAAGGGGGAGAATGTGGACTGGGATTCCGTAACCAGGAATCTGCAAGCATCCGCTGAGGCAGCCCAGCGCGCGTTACAGGAACGGTTGGGCCAGGAAAGTTTCAGCAAGTTGCAGCGCAACCGCGTGCTGCGCTGGGCTTCCCTGGCTTCGAGCCCGCTGCAGCATGGTTCTCCCCAGGCACCCTGAGACAGTCCCATCCCAATGTTGAAAGATAACCTGTGATTTCATTTATGAGCCGAACAACATTTTATCGGACCTCTATTGTTTTGAACGTCCTGCTCTTTATGGCCGCAGCCCTTCTCTTTCTGCGCAGGCCTGAAGTTATGCCCGTGGCAGAAACTGCGCCCGTTGAAGAGATGATCCCCGCACCACGGCCGCGCGCCACCAAGCCAGCAGCGGCACGCTTTCCTGACGCAGCGTCAGCATCAGACCAGCGCCGATGGGTCGTGGATCAATTGCGGTTGATGGGTGTTCCGAACAGGGTTCTTGGACGGATCGTTCTGGACGACTTGGATTGGGCCTGGAACAAGCGCGGCGGCGAGGTGTCGCTGCAAACTCACGGAGATCCCGATACAATGGCGGCGTTGAAACTGGAGAACGCGTCGAGCCTCGATTCTGAAATGCGTGCTGCACTGGGCGAGGAGGGATTCCTGCAATGGGACCATGAAAATATGCAGCGTGAAGCGAACAGGGGTCGCATTCCTTTATCGACTGCGGAGGCGGAAAGAACCTACGGCTTGTGGAAGCAACTGCAGAAACGGGAGCTGGAACTCAAGAAAGCCGTTGTGAAGGGCGACATCGACGATGCCGATGCCGCGGATGCCTTCGCGCGGGCGGCGTCCGAGTACGAACTGCAACTCAAGGGGCTTCTCGGCGAAGCGCGCTATGCGAAATCACAGGGACTGGACGAATTGGAAGCGGCCACATTGTGGCAGAATCTGGCGCAGGTGAACTCCAGTGATTCCCAGTTTCAGGCGCTCCTGAATTCGCAGAAGTCCTGGAACGAGCAGAG
This sequence comes from Verrucomicrobiia bacterium, assembly GCA_035629175.1. NCBI lineage: Bacteria > Pseudomonadati > Verrucomicrobiota > Verrucomicrobiia > Verrucomicrobiia bacterium. The sequence goes on from DASPIL010000080.1 coordinate 47,578, forward strand.
AGCTGCGCTCGACAAGCAATTTCAAGGCGGCGAATCGCAGACGGCTTACGCAGCTCAAATCAAGGCGCTGGACGCTGCGCGCGAAGAGGAGTATAGGCGCGTTCTCGGTGATACAGTCTTCGAGACGCTAAACAAGCAGCAGGACGCCAGCTACAACCAGATGAAGAAACATCAAGCACTCTGGGAGCTCGACGACAGCAGCATCAATTCGGTTTACGGCACGATGAAGTATTACGAGCGGACGGCTGAGGATTATCAGGCGCAGGCTCGCGCCCTTGAAGCTGATGGGAGACCGGTGGACTGGAATGCAGTGAGCAAAAACCTTGAGCAATTCGCGAGGGAGACTGAGCAGGCTCTGCAGGATCATCTCGGGAAGGACAGGTTCGACCGCATGGCGCGCAACGGCGTGTTTCAGTTAGGATCGCGCGATTTAAGCGCGCATGTGAAGCCATCGCAGTAACTCAATCACGTGACCAGGCAAGCCTCTTTCACGCCCGCCTCGGCCCGTGCACTGAACGATCTGTTCGCGGGTGCAACGATGCTCGCAGGTTTAACGGCGAGGACCGCTCAAGTCCGAACGCCGCCAATCCGTCATACGTCGTATTGGCGAGGCGGGCAAAATACACCAGAAGTGTTGCCAATCATTGAAGCCAAAACGAAACATCGCCTTTCACATGCAAGCGCTGCCTGTCCCACCTTCGATTGAAACCCCACACTTGCCGTCGTTCGCCTTAGACACCGCCCGCCATCGCAGCCGGAAGGCGTTCATTGCCGAAGCCTCGGGTGGAACGCCGCGCATAGCGAAGGTCATCGAATACATGCTCGCCCACCTGCACATGCCGTTGTGTGCCTCGGAATTGAGCGCCATCGCGGGCGTGTCCACGTCGCACTTTTTCTCCGTGTTCAAATCGGCTACGGGCGAGAGTCCGATGGACTTCCTGATCCGGCTTCGGATGAGCCGCGCATGCGAACTGTTGCGCGACCGGTCCGTGAAGGTGAAGGACGTTGCAAGGCTGATCGGCTACGACGACGAGTTCTATTTCTCCCGGGCGTTCAAAGGGATGACGGGGCTCGCCCCCAGCGCGTATCGGGATCAATTCGGTTCGGAGCCATCGTCGCGTGCGCCCTCAGCTTCGATGATGGAGCTGGCGGCAAGTGACAGCAGCTGCCGGCGAACTCTTGCGCGGGGCACTGCACGCGTGCCACGATGCGCATGATGAAGAATCCGAAGTTCTGTTTCAGGAGCATCGCCGCAGCTGTGATATTGCTGGCGCTGCCCGGTTGCCACACACCAGGCGAGGGATCACGGATTGAATCTCTTTCAACCGAGGTTGCGAGCCGCATAGTGGAGGATGGCGGCACCGGAGCTTATCCGGCATTGATGGCATCCGACAGCACGCTGCCCACGCACACGGTATTCCGCCCCAAGGACCTCAGCGGGTTCGGCAGGAAGACGAGGCTTCCGATCATCGCCTGGGGCAACGGCGCCTGCGCGAATTCTCCGTGGGAACATGTGAACTTTCTGTCCGAAGTGGCGTCGCATGGATTCCTTGTGATTGCGATCGGGCCGATGCCGGCTGAGGGGCAGCGCGGTGGTTCCGGCGGTCCAACGAAGTCGCCGCTACTGACCGACGCCATCGATTGGGCGATCGCGCAGAACACCAACAGGTCGAGCCAGTATTTCAACAAGCTCGACGTGGGCGGGATTGCAGTTGCGGGCATGTCGTGCGGAGGATTGCAGGCATTGGAGACGGCGCCGGATCCGCGCGTGAAGTCGGTGATGGTTTGCAACAGCGGGATTCTTGGCAATCCTGGCGCGGGCAGGGGAGGCATGCCGCGCCTTGCGAAGGAGCATCTCTCCAAACTCCATACGCCGGTGATTTACATTTTGGGTGGCGAGCGGGATATCGCCTACAGCAATGGCATGGATGACGTTCGCCGGATCGATCACGTTCCTGTGTTTGCGGCTAACCTGAACGTCGGTCATGGCGGCACGTACGCGCAGCCGCACGGCGGAGATTTCGCGAAGGTGGCGACGGCCTGGTTTCAGTGGCAACTCAAGGGCGACCGAAAATCAGCAAAGATGTTTGAAGGTGAACCGTCCGGCGTGGCGAGGATGGAAGGCTGGAAGGTTGAGAAGAAAAACCTGCCGTAAAGCCGCGGCACAGACGCACGTTCCAGTCCGAGCTGGAACATCTGGTTCGTGCCCGATGTTGACCAGGAGGACGAAGACGCAGGCCTGGGTCGCCGACTTCCCTTTCGGCTGGGCGCTGGAAATGCGATGCGGCTGAGGTGTTTTGCGTGCACGATTTCCGGAGCGCCGACTTGCAGTCGGCTTAAAGCTCAATGCCGGCTGACGCAGATATTCGTGCGGGATTGGTCGTTCTGTCCGGTATGGGTTTCAGTTGTCAGCATTTCAGCATTTGGTTTGAGAATCTCGGTGGTTGAACTTCCTCTCTTCAATTCGTGCGTGCCTCGTGGGGATTCAGTTTGACACGTTCCGGTTGCGCGCGTTGCTGTTCGCGAAACACACTCCTTTGATCATTTCGTGCCAACTGCGTGATTCCTTTGCGTTTGCAATTGTGGTCTCATGGACACGATAGCAAATAGTTCAAAACGAAAATAACGGATGAAGAGACGATTGGTTCTTGTTCTTGTGGCGGTTCTGCTGGCTGTAGTTGCGGTAAATCAATTCAGCGCCAAACGGCAACCGAAAACGGTATCCTCAAATTCGCCCGCCGACGTGCCGGTCCTGGCAACTGGAACAACCAACGCCACCGAAGGCATCTCGCTCGTTCAATCCGCCGCGACGGGTTCGAAGTTTGGGACGCTCAATCCATATGCGGCCGCACTCCAGGAGCCGGGCCGCTCCAAACGCGCTTGGGATATCGATTTCCTTAAACACCATCAGGATGCGGCGTCAGGCGATCCCATTGAATTTGAACTCACCGACGGGCGCAGTGCAAAAGGCACGGTGACGATTACGCAGCATCGCGACGGAGAGTTGTCGTATTTGTCGGGTGAATTGACACAGCCAGAAAAGGGCCAGTTCTTTTTCCTGACGCCGCCAGAACTTGGCGTGGCAGGCAAGGCCGTCGGCGTGGTCCAATTCGATGGCAGTGACAAAGCGTACCGCATCGAGCCGACGGGCTTGAATGGCGACCCCGAATTGTGGGAACGGCGGCTCGACGAAGTGATTTGCGTTGGGATGCCCCAACCAACAGCTCGCGCGATGAACAGCCTGCCGGGCGACCCCGCGGAAGCGGCGCCGTTGCGGCCCGACGAAGCGTTCGCCTACACACCCAGCTACAACAGCAACATTGTTTCGTTGCAGAGCCTGCCCGGGGCGACGTGCGTTCTGTTGCTGGATTTCGCCGGCGGTTACACACCAACCTGGGGTGGCGTTTACTACTCGAAACCGGCCGGAATCACTGACCACAAGATCCGCGATATTTGGAAACGGATCGCTGAGGATTACATGCCGTTCAACATCAACGTGACCACCGATTTCCAGGTTTATAACCAGGCGCCTGCAATCAGCCGCCAGCGCGTGGCGTTCACGGACACGCCTGTAACCGCCGCGGGGGTGGCGTTCTACGGATCATGGAACTGGGGCGGCGACACGCCATGCTGGTCGGTTTACACATCCGGAAAATCCGCCGCCGAAGTCGCCGCGCACGAAGCCGGTCACACGCTTGGACTTTCGCATCAAGGCCAGTGGAATGGCACGACGACGACGAACGAATACTACGGCGGCCACGGAAGCGGGGCCGTCGGTTGGGCTCCCATCATGGGTGTGGGATACTATCAGACCGTGACCACGTGGGCGAAGGGCGAATACTCCGCGGCCGACCAAAAGGAGAATGCGCTCCATATCATCGTCAGCAATAACAACGGTGTCGATTACCGGGTCGACGACACCGGCCAGACGCTGGCAACCGCCCGGTATCTCGAAGTAAATCCCGATGATTCAGTTTCCGGCGAAGGCGTGATCGAGGCAACTGGCGACACGGATTCCTTTCAATTCACCACGAGCGGCGGGAAGGTCTCGCTGACAGCGCGTCCGGTTGGCGAGTGGGCGAATGCCGCCTTGTCTGTCACCATTGCGAACAGCGCCGGAGTCGTGGTTGCCAGCAATAATCCGCAGGGCACACTTTGGGCCAGGATTGATACGACACTCGCCGCCGGATCGTATACGTTCAACGTCAGCGGGTCTGGACGCAACAATCCGGTTACGGATGGTTTTTCGGCCTACAGCAGCCTCGGGTACTATTCAATCGTGGGGTTTGTGACCGGCGCGCGGCAGCCAACCCGATTTACCGTTGCGGAGAGTGTTCCGAATGCGGCGATTGTGGGTGTAGTGCCGCCCACGGCGGCGGGGAATTTGAGTTACACCATTGTCCATGGAAATGAGGGAGGAACGTTCGCCATAAACGACGACGGCGTATTAACGGTGACGAACAACTCGCTGCTGAAATACCGGGAACTGGCAACGACGTCGCGTTACTTCGCCGGTTTCGAATTGCTCGTGGATATCGTGAACAATGACAACTCCACATTGACCGAAACCAATCGCCGCGTTGTTGTCAGGGTCATTGATTCAACCGCCGGAAATCCTATCGCGGCAAGCGGGTGCAATGCGCGCATAATCGTCCCCTACCATGCGACCACTGCGTCGCCGCAAGCCACCGGGCTGGACATTCCGAATAACTGGGCCTTGTATCAGGAGGGGCTGAATGCGAATGCGCAAATCAGCAGTTCGGGCAGCGGTCTGGACGGATTACCGTCTGATGGGTTGATATACAGCCAGGCCGATAATTCGCTGTTCCAGCTCGGCCAGTATGGCGGGACCAACGCGTTGATGATGGGCAACAGCTATCCATCGAGCGGCACCCTGGTGCTTGAAACACCTCAGGCGTTGAACCGTCTTTCGATTCTCGCCGTTTCTGCAAACGGTGGAGGTGCGGGAACCTTTGTCCTGAACTTCTCCAACGGGAAGCAAAGCCAGGTATTTCGTTTCAATGCACAGGACTGGTACAACGTGACAACCAATGTCGCAGTGGAAGGCTTTGGCCGCGTGCGGCTCGGTCGTGCCAGCTTTGAAACCGAATCCGCCGGCTGGGATAACCCTAATCTCTACAGCACCACCATCGATCTCGCTGCACTTGGGATCAACGAGACCGTCGCTTCCATTGCGTTCACGGGGCCCCCAGTAGGTGGGAGTCGCTCCACTGCCGTGCTTGCGATCAGTGGAATAGCGATGCCGTCTGCGGCGGCCATCACCAGCCATCCCATTTCTGTCACCAACAGCATTCCGTCCGCGGCGGCGACGTTCAGTGTCGCTGCCATGGGCGCGCCGCCGCTGGATTACCAGTGGTATTTCGGAGATCCTGGAAGCGGGGTTGCGCTTGCCGGCGCGACCAACAGCAGCCTTACGCTCACTTCGATCCAGAGCAGCAATGCAGGGAATTATTTCGTCATCGTCACGAACGTCAGCGGTTCCGCCACCAGTTCCGTGTCGACACTGACTGTGTATCGTGCTCCACAAATCGTCCGGCAGCCAGCGCCCGCAAACTCGACCCGGGCAGCCGGCGAGAGCATCAGTTATTCCGTCGCAGCCAATGCAGCAGCGCCTGTTTTTTATACCTGGCGGTCCAACGGAGTCGCCGTTCTCACGGGGTCTTCAAGTAGCCTTTCGTTGTTGAACCTGAAGACGAACCACTCGGCAACCTATACGGTGGTCGTGTTCAATTCGTTCGGCAGTGTCACGAGCAGTCCCGTTGCGCTGACGATAGCGCGAACGAATTACCCTTACAGCCAGCTCGTGCTTTCGGATAATCCAATCGGTTACTGGAGATTGAGCGAGCTGAGCGGGACAGTTGCGATGGATTGTGTGGGAACCAACAACGGCACCTACAACAACACGCTGCTCGGCCAGCCTGGATTCAATTGGGTGGATACACATACCTCGGCGCGTTTCGGTTTGCTGGCTTCGCAGAACAGTTATGCGGGTGGCATTCCCATCGATTTCGGAAGCGCCCCAAACCAGAGCCTGACGGTTGAAGCGTGGGTCAAGGGAAATGTTCCGTCGACGGACGCGGGCCTCGTCACCAAGGGTACGGGCGGAGGAGGGGAACAGTTCAATCTCGATTGCGGGGGCGCGGGCCGCGCATTCAGGTTCTTCGTGCGCCGGGACGATGGCAACGTTGTGGGTGCCAGCAGCAGCGTGGTTCCCAACGGCGCGCAATGGCAGCACGTGGTGGGCGTTCTGAATCGTTCGGCGGGTTACGTGGCGATCTATGTTAACGGGGTCTCGAATGCCAGCAGCACTTTCCCGACGGAGAACTATCGCGGCCTTCTGCGCAGCACCAGCGGGATGAGCATTGGCGCCCGGCAGGCTGGAAGCGGCGCGTTTAACAACCAGTTTGCCGGCTACATGCAGGACGTTGCTGTTTACAATTATGCGCTCTCGCCGGCACAGGTGCTCAATCACTTCAATGCTGCGGCCAATCGCCCGCCCGTGTTCGCAAACGATTTAATCCTCAGGCCTGCTGCCAGCGCGGGCCGGACTTATGTGTCGACCATCAACACCGAGGCAGCCGATCCCAACGGCGACCCCCTCACGTTTGCAAAAGTCAGCGGCCCAGCGTGGCTGGCTGTCGGAACGACTGGCACGCTTTCCGGCACGCCTGCGAACGAGAATGCAAACACGAACGTGTTCGTCGTGAGCGCGCGGGATTCAGCCGGGCTTTCCAATACGGCGACATTGACCATTCATGTGAACGCCAGCCCGACGTTCACGCGGAATCCATTCCGTCTGCCGGATCTCCTCGCCGGCCAATCGCTTGCGGCTGATATCAGCACCAATGTCACGGATCTGAATGGCGATCTTGATTTCGCTTTTGAGAAGCTCAGTGGTTCGGCGTGGGTGGAAGTTGCCGCGAATGGCACGGTGTCCGGGACTCCCTTGCCTGGCGACATGGGAACGAACTCGGTTGTGGTTAGTGTTACGGATCCGAGCGGATTGTCCGATAGCGCTCTGATGACTGTTTACGTGTCGGGGCCGATGTCGACCCCTGTGCAAGTTTTCCTCTCGAAGGAAGAAAACGATCTATTGCTGACCTGGACTGGCGGGACGCCGCCGTATCACGTCGAGGCAAACACAGATTTATACGGCACGAACTGGACTTCGATCGGGGTGTTTCCCGCAGAGACGTCCCTGATGATAACTCCGACGAACGCCGCGACTTTTTATCGGGTCATCGGCAACTAACGCATTCACTTGCGAAGGTCACGCGGACCGTTGCATTTCGTCAGTTCGAGCCGGAATCATTTTCCCGATTCGAGAAAGCTGCAAACCTGGAGCCATTCGCGGAATCGATCGACCCATTGGTTCACAGGCCGTGTGTTGTTCGTCCGAAACCCGAAGCCGTGCCCCACGCCACTATAGATATGCAATTCAGCCGGTCGTTTCGCCTGTTTGAACTTCAGGTAGATAGTGGCAAGGCCCTCCGAAATGTCGGGACGATCATCGTATCCGCATACGAGGAACGCGGCGGGAGAGTTTGTCGATGGTTCCATCCGTTGCAAGCGGCCGGGATAGATGAGCGCCTGAAAATCGGGACGGCACGTCTCGCGGTCGATCAGGTCGTCAGCGTCCAGGTTCCCGGCATCGAAGGATTGTGCCGAGAGGAACGCTACTTCGCCTCCGGCGGAAAAGCCCATCACCCCGACAGACCGCGTGTTGATTCGCCAGTCGGACGCGCGGCTGCGGACGTAACGAACGGCACGCTGCATGTCGCGAAGGGCGTGTTGATCGACTGAGTACGTCGAATTGGTTTCGCGAGCGAGGCGGTATTTGAGCACGAACGCGGCGATGCCGGCTTCGCTGAGTCGTCGCGCGACAAAGTGGCCTTCATGGTCGGCCCACAATTCGCGATGGCCACCGCCCGGTGCAACGATCACTGCGCATCCAGTCGCTTTGCCAGACTCAGGCAGATATGGTGTGATGCTGGGCTTGTGGATGGTTGAGAGAACGCGTTCGCCATTGTCAACGACTCGAACCGTCACTTCCTCGAGTTTGCCTTCTGAACCTGGCGCGCCATTGGGCCATAGAAAAATCTCTGCTGATGGTTCGGACGCAAACGCAGGGACCGCAATGGTCCAGCAGACAGTGGCAAGTGCGATCCAGTGGAAGAGGGGAGGTTTTATGCGCATACGATAATTGGGAGCAGGGGACTGCGGCGTTCTAGCGAACAGGCATCCGTTTGGCAAGGAAAGGCCGAAGGTCTGTGCGCTCGACGCAATGTAGTCTCTGAAGGATGCTTAACGGCGAGGTGCGACATGCCTGCATTTTTCGCCCTGTCGTCACAGTCCGCGCGCGACGGTCCAGACACACACATCCGCCGCCCCGGCTTTGCGCAGGATCCCGGCGCACGCGCTCGTGGTCGCCCCTGTGGTAAAGACATCGTCGATGAGAACAATGCGTTCACGATTCAGCCGCACGCCCTTGCGAATGATGAAAGCGCCCTTAACATTCTCCGCCCGCTGCTCCCGCGTAAGTTTCGTTTGGGTGAAGGTGGGGAGGACGCGTTCGAGGAGTCCTGTGCGGACGGGCAGTTTCGTAGCCGCGCCCAAACGGCGTGCGAGCCTTTCAGCCTGATTGAATTCACGTTCGCGCTGGCGCGTTGCGTGCAGTGGCACTGGCACGAGACAATCCCAACTCCCGCCTGCCAGTTCTGGGTCTGCCTGCCTTACGAGCAGTTCTCCCAGGAACGGTTCGAACCAAAGCGCCCGCTGATACTTATAACGCCGGATGCATTCGAGAACGGGACCGCCGGTCGTGACAGCGGAACGCGCAAAGCGAAAATGCAGTTTCAAGTCGCGACAATTTGCGCATTCGAAGTCCGTTGTGATGTCGCCGGGATATGGGAGGCCGCAGCGATCACAAAACGGTGGTCCGATGAAGCGCACCCCGGCGCGGCATCGATTGCATACGAACCCCGCGGCAGCACCTGCGCGTTCCTGTTCGCAAACCTGGCAAAGTTCGGGAAAAACCAGCGCCACCGCCGCATTGCAGATCCCTCGAAGCAATTCGCATTTCATCCCGTGCGAAGATTAGGAAGCGGAATGGGTGGTTGTGAATAAAATTGTTCCGGGCGACGAGACGGGCTGCTTTCGCTGCTTAGCAGCGGGCAGGTTTGAGGAGAAGGCCGGGGAGGGTGGGTGCACCCTCTCCCCCGCCCCTTTCCGCTCCTGCGTCGCAGGCGAGGGGAGAAAATCAGTCTGAAGACGAGCGCTCTGATAATTACCCTCGCAGCCGCATCGAACTCCCTCTCTTCCGCTCCGAGCGGAGGAGAGGGCCGGGGAGAGGAGGAGCGCTGGAACCTAGACAACGCCGCGATCGAGAATGAATCAGAGCACCCTCTCCCCCGGCCCCGCTCCCGCTTCTGCGTCGCGCAGGCGAGGGGAGAAAATCAGTCTGAAAACGAGCGCTCTGATACTTACCTTGCAGCCGCATTGAACTCCCTCTCTTCCGCTCCGAGCGGAGGAGAGGGCCGGGGAGAGGAGGTGCGCGGGAACCTAGACAACGCCATGATCGAGAATGAATCAGAGCACCCTCTCCCCCAACCCCTTATAGCTGTTCCGAAAGTTATTCAATATCGGCGAGGAAGCCTTATCAGCTTGCCGCAGCCGATGTGAACAACTTTCGCGCCGGAAATTTCCGAGTTGTGAACAAGATGGATTTTTTCTTCAACAGAAGCGCCACGCGCGGGCCGGGAAGACGAATCACCCCACCCATGTCGCTCGACGAATCGGGAGAGACTTTCGCTCCCAGCCCTG
>DASPIL010000081.1 GCA_035629175.1 Verrucomicrobiia bacterium
CTCGGTGAAGCAAAATTGGAAGTGCTCGGCCGCGAGTGGCGAAAGGTTGAGGCGCAGTTCGCTCCGAATCGCACCGTTCCGAACGCGCGCCTCGTTCTGCTGGCTCACGAGACAGGCGGTGTGTGCATCGACATGGTTTCGCTGTTCCCGCAAAAGACATTTCGCAACCGGCAAAATGGATTGCGCGCGGACCTGGCGCAGGCCGTCGCAGACCTCAAGCCGAAATTCGTTCGCTTCCCTGGCGGCTGCCTCGTTCATGGCCAGGGAATTCACAGGTATTACGATTGGAAGGAAACCATCGGTCCGGTCGAGCAGCGCAAGGGCAGCCGCAACCTGTGGGGTTATCACCAGACGATGGGGATCGGCTACTTTGAATATTTTCAGTTCTGCGAAGACGTCGGCGCGAAGCCTTTGCCCGTGGTGGCAGCCGGTGTCTCCTGCCAGCATTCAGGCAGCTCGCCCAATCGCGGACAGGAAGGTCTGCCCATGGACGAAATGGCTGGTTACATCCAGGACGTCCTGGATTTGATCGAATGGGCGAACGGTCCCGCTACTTCGAAGTGGGGCTCGAAGCGCGCCGCAGCGGGGCATCCGGAACCATTTGGTTTGAAGTATCTCGGCGTTGGAAATGAGGATGCGATCACGCCGATCTTCAAGGAACGGTTTCAGATGATCTATGAAGCGTTGAAGGCGAAGCATCCTGAGATCGTGGTGGTTGGCACGTCGGGGCCGTTCGCAAGCGGCAGCGATTTCGATAAGGGCTGGGCCTTTGCGAAGGAAATTCAGCTTCCGATGGTGGATGAACATTATTATGTCACGCCGCAGTGGTTCTGGAACAATCTTCAGCGCTACGACAAATACGATCGGAGCAGCGCGAAGGTTTACGTGGGCGAATATGCGGCGCACGATCGCGACAGGCGCCGCAACACGCTGCGTTCGGCCATCGCGGAAGCCGCGGGACTCACGGGATATGAGCGCAACGGCGACGTTGTTCATTTCGCCTCCTACGCGCCGTTGTTTGCGCGCCGCCAGCATACGCAGTGGCATCCTGACATGATTTACTTCAATGGCAGCGAAGTGTTCCTGAGCGCCAATTATTATGTGCAACAGTTGTTCGGCCAGAACAGCGGCGACGCGTATCTCGAGACATCCGTGAGCTCCGCAGGCGAAGCGGCCAAGCTGGCGGCATCGACGGTCCGCGATTCGCGTTCAGGTGACATCATCACGAAGATCGTGAATGGCGCAGACACTGCACTGCCGTTGACCGTAGTCCTGCAAGGCATGAGTGCAGCGGAGTTTCGCGGCGTGCGGACCGTGCTGGGCGGAGCGAACGGGGACGCGTTCAATGAGGATGGTGTGGAAGCTGTGGTGAAACCCATTGTGACGGAGGTGACCGTGCAACCCAGCTTTCAGTACGAAGCGCCAGCGCATTCTCTGACTGTATTTCGATTCCGGAAATAGGCGGCGCGCTGCGTTCACGCTGCTTCAGCGCGTGGACTGAGGATGTGTGGGCAAGTGCAACGATTTCGGCCCGCATGACGCTGAATCGGACTAAAGTCCGCGGTCCGGCGGAGGAACGGTTACTCGCAGGAACTTCCAGCCAACGTGCTCCTGCGGCAGGCGCCTCCCGGAGGCGAACAACTGCCGCACGGGTTCCGCGCAATCGGCCAGCCAGTCGCACAGCGTGCCTGCGGGTGTGTCGAATTCCCAAGGCTGTTCGCGGCCGTTGCCCAGCAATAGAAGCTGTCGGTAACTCCACAGGTGCGGCTTGATTGCTGCCATGCCGATTGCTTTCGCGCGGTTCGATGCTTCCTGCGGAATGAGCAGTCCGTGCGGATCCAGATCGCCAAAGTAGAAGACGTTTCGAACGGCTCCCAGTTCGTGGAAAACATCTCCAAGGAACCTCACTCCATCCACGAAGCGGTTGCCGCAACCGTAGATCACCGCGCTGAAGATCATGTGCTGCTCATTCCATCGGCAATAGGAGTGCCAGGTCGCCGCGTTCTCAATCACGATGACTGGCTGATGCACAGCTTCCCTAGGTCCGCGTTTCCATGCGAGGGGTTCCCTGACGAGTTCGCAGCCGAGATCGTTCCGCAGGTTGAGCCTGTCAGGTCGAAACAGTGTCGATGCGAACAGCGCATCCAATCGCTTTTCATCGCCAAAGATTTCCAGGGAGCGTTCCTTGATCGGAATGACTTCACCCACGTTCCCGCCGCGCAGGAATTCGTTGATCTGTTTCAACTCCGCGAAGGAAAGATTAGGCGGGGCGTCGCGAAGAAATGCCAGTCGCGGTTCCCATGAATACTCCCGAATCAACCGGGCCTCTTCATTTGAGGTCGGAACAAAGCCGAAGGCCTGGCACCAACGTTCTTCAGCGATCAACGGAATGGCGATGCGTTGAAGCAGGTGCGGCTTGTAGCGAACCGTTTTTAGTGTCACCCAACCCGCGGACTCCAACGCTCTCGCATCGTGTTCCGCCTCGTTCCGTTCCGTTGCGGAGCGTAGTCCAGCGTCTTCCAGCAGTTCCTCCCATTGGCGTGAAAACGGCCTGAGTGCGGCGGCTGCGACCCGCCCGCCCCGGGCGCGCTGCCATTGCGCGAACAACTCCTGCGCGATCGGGAGATCAGTGGGGTCCAGGCTCACGTCAAGGCTTCCATGGCTTCCGCCATGGTCGTGAGAAGGGGAATGTTTTCGATGCGCGTCACATAGCCGTCGGGATCGCGCTCCACCTGTTTCTGGCACATCACAACGGTTTGCGCATGCGGCACCATGACGCCCAGCCGCTCGGGCGGAAACGCCATGACGAGTTGAAGCTGAAAGCTGCGGGCGAGCGCGAGGCAATCTTCAATGCCATCGCCCGAGAGTTTTGAAAATGCCTCGTCCATCACAACCAGTCCCAATTGCTGGGAACGCGCGGAACTGCGGTCGCCGCGATCATACACGCGGCGAAAGGCTGCAAGCATGGAAATGAAGAAGGGGGCCTGGTTTTCGCCGCCCGAAAGGTTGCGTCCACTGCGCCCAAGCGATATCGGCGGCGCATCGGGTTTATCAGCGGGAACCATCTCGAGGTCGTAGTGATGATAGTTGCGGTAGTCGAGCATCCGCAGCACGCGTGCATCAGCATGGCCGGCGTTGTTGATGGCGTCCATGAGCTCGCGCTTCGCGCGCTCCACTTCGGTTCCGAGCAGCGGGTCCGTGATTTCCAATCCGGATCCGAGCAGCTGCCACATGGCGCCGTAACCTGCTGTGTCCTTGCGCTGGCTGATGCGATAACGGTATCTGCCGACAGGCTGGCCGAGATATCGGTCGAGCAGGCGTATCGTGTTCTGTGCTTCGGTAAGGCGGCGATTCAACTCATTCAGCACGCTGTCTTCCAGCCGCCGTTCCCAATCGTGCCTGCGATCGTCGGCAAGCTGCCGCGACTTTTGCAGTTCGATGCTCTCGAGAACCTGCAGGCGATTTGCCCAACGATCGTTGCTTTCGTCGTCGGACGGAAAGTCGTGCTGGTATTCGGGGTGGCGAAGGTTTCCATGCGGATCACGTGCAGTCGCGAGCGCGTCGCGTTCCGCTTTGCGTTCTGCGCGGGCGAGGATTGCCTGTTCGCTTGCTTTTCTCATTTGCGATTGAACGGCCTCGAGGCAATCAGTCCAGCGCGGGAATTCAGCGCGGAAACGTTCGCGTTGCGAATCAATCTCCGCATCCAGAATGCCGCTGAACCTGCGGCCCAGTTCGACACGGGCCGCGACGAGCTCGCCTGAAAGTTTTTCAGCGTCCGCAGTCCAGCGTTCCAGTCCTTCGCGGTCGGGCCGGATTGTAATCTCGAAGCGATCGTTCTTTTCCTTGAGCACGGCGATCTTCGCGAGCGCCTGGCCGTGACGCTTCTCGGAATCAGCGAGCTGCTGCTGCCGCGCCTCCCGCTCGGGAGTCATCAAGAGGTGGATGGTCTCGCGGAGGCGCCCGAGGTTGCGTTCGAGGTCGGGCAGTTGCGGCAGTTCGGAGGCGCGGTCGGGAAGTGTGCCTGCGCCCAGGCCGCCCTTGCGTCCGCTGTCCAGCCACGCATGAACGTCGTCGAGCTTTCGCTTCAGCGCCTCGTGCAACACTCGCGTTTCGCTGCGTTCCTTCTCCTTAGCCGCGCGCATGCGTTGCAGTCCTTCGCGGCCAAGGGTCAGTTCCACCGCGCCCGCTGGCTTCAAACGCCTTCGCAACGGCGCCTGCTTGAAAATGCCTTCGGGTGTGATCGCGCGGCCGGTGTCGGTTGCTTCGAGTTCCTCAATCGTCTCAACGCATGCGACGTCACCCAGCAAATGTTCCACGTAAGCACGCGCGACGGGATGAGCGACGGTGACCTTATGGAACAACGCGTTGTCGAGCGCGCTCGAGCGGGACTGCCGAACTTCGGCGGGATTGAGCAGCGACTCGGGTTCGCGTCCCGGCGGCGTCTTGCGAAGCATTTCCAAAGCGTCTCGATAATCGGCCGCGTCATTGACGACCAGCACCCAGCGATTGCGGCCAAGGAACAGTTCCAGCGCAGGCCACCAGCGTTCGGCGTCGGGCTTCACTTCAATGAGCCGGCCGAGTTGCTCCACGCGGCTGCCAAGCTTCTGTTGCATCGCAGCGAACAGCGGAAACGAGCCAGGCGCGCGGCCTTGCTCAAGGTGCTCCAGGTCCTCCGCCAATTGGCGCAGCTTCTTTTCCGCGCTGGCGGCATCGGCCCGCAGCGGTTGAAGCAGTTGATCAACGGAGGTCCATAATTCCTCGTTGAATCGCGTGGCGAGTTGCTGCATCGCATGCAATCTGCCGGGGTCCGAGCCGTGATGCAGGTTTGCGAGCAGCGTGTCATTTCCAGCAAGCGCTTCGTTCAACCCGTCGAGCGGCAAAGCAGAGCCATGCTTCAGCCAGTTCATCCAGCGATAATGCCGGTCGTCGAGTTGTTTGCGCACCGACATCTGCGCCGTGCGCAACTCCTCCACCTGTTTCTCAAGCGCGGATTTGTCGCTTGCGAGCCCTGCGATCTTGACGGCATCCGGATCCTTGCCGATTTCGAAGCGAACCTGGTCGAGCAGGCGCTTGAGATCGCTGGCCGTTGCGACGGAGTTCTCGAGTTCCTTCACGTCGCCAGCGTGTTCGGCTTCGAGGCGTTTTAATTTTTCCGCAAGTTCACTTCGACGTTCTTCGGCCTGGGCCAACTTCAACGCGTGGAAGGTGAGGGAAAGAACGGCCTCTTCGCGCCGCGATGCCTCATACGTTTCATGCTGCCGCGTAATGCGGCTGAGGAAGGCAGCTTCATCCTCCTGTTTCTCAAGGCGCCTGCGCGTGTCCTCGTAGGCGCGCAGGGCAATCTTGACATCGCGGACGTCGAGCGGGCTTTCCTCAAGGATGAATTCGCGGATGAACTTCTCCACATTCTCCTCGGGCTCGAATGCGATGGCTTTGGGAAAGGTTCGATGGAATGCCGTGGAATCGAAGTTCAGGTGGCGCGGCGCTGCCATTTCCTCGAGGTAATCGCGCTGGCGTGCAAACAGGCTTTCGTTGCCGTATTCGCGGCGAATCCAAGTGCGAAACGCGTCGTCGGATAAAAGGCTTTTTCCATCAGCCGCAAGCGATGCGTATTCCACGCGGTCAGGAATGCAGAAGTACGTGTGGTGCGGCGCAGCATCCGGGCTGGAGAATTGAAGGCGTATTCCCCAGGTCTCGCGCTTTGGCGATTCACTCCGCTGGGCCGCGCGAGTGAACTCAAGGGCGATCAGCGAAACGCCGCTTTGCCGAAGAAAATGGCGCTGGCCATTGCGCGTCTGGTTGGTGTCGCCAAGGCAATAGCCCACGAGATCGCGGCCGCGCGCATTTCCCGCAGCAGCGCGGTTGAATTGCCGTTCGCCGCCGAGCAGCACGTATTGCATCAGGTCGAGCAGGGCCGACTTGCCCGTTCCGTATGCCCCCGAAATCAGGACGTTGTCATCGACATCAAAAATTTGCCGGAATCCATACCAGTGAATGGCGATGATTCGGGTCAACGAGATGCGCTGGCTCATGGTTCCTCCTCGTTGCGCGCAGCGTCGCGGGGTGGTTCGCCTGTGGATTCATAAAGCGAGGCGTGCTGTTGCCAGGCCGCGGCGTTCTCGAAGGGAATCACTCGCGGCAATGTAGGCAGGATTTCCACCTGCGACTCGCCAAAACGCGTTGGGTCCTCGCTCCATTCAACGCGGACAAGGCGCCGATTGCGCAGTTTGCCGAGCATCTCGCGAAGCTGCGCCTCGGTCGGGGGCGTGATGCCGGCGAAGTAAAGGCGCAGCTTTTCCCAGATGTCATTGGCGGTGATCACCGTCGTCGCGGCGAGGTTCTCCATGCGTGCGTCGTGATAGATGCGCCAGAGCGTCAGGACGAGCAGCGTTTCCGCCTTGTTGAAACGCGCGATCAACGAGCAATCGCCCGGCACGGGACGCAATTGCATGATGGGACGGTCGGGATCGACGAGGACTTCCAGGTGCAGCGGCGCAAGGTATTCGCCGAGTTCGCGCTGATATTCTCGCGCGAGCAGATACAATTCGCGATCGCGACCTGCCTCGCCAATCAATGCGCCGTGGGCCAGGAGTTCGGCGAGGATGTCTGAAATCGCGGCGCGATCATCCTCTTGAATGCGCTGCCAGGTGGTAAATGTGGGCCAGGGAGTGGGCATGTTACGAAATGCGTTCGAGTGTGAACCGTTCCATGAGCCGGCCTGCCTCCGCGTCATGGGGGATGCGGGAAGGGTCGGTTCCGAATTCCGCGCGCATCGGATGAATCCGCCAACGAACGATTCGGGCTGAGTCATTCGCGGGACCGCGATCGAATGCGAGCACCGCGAGCAGGTCGAGAAGGTCGTCTTCGAGATGAACGCGAAGTTGTTCTGTGGAGATGCTGATCCCTTTCTCGGGAAGATGACGCGTCACGAACCGCGCTGCGCGTTGGGGAGTGAGCACGTTGAGGTTGCGCCGGCGAATCTCGTTTGTCGCAGCGCTGCCATCCGACGCTTCTGACTTTTCGAAGCCGAGGTTGATGGACGGGCGCAGGCGTCGGGGCCGTGACAAGGAGTCGGTGCCGAAGAAAACTTCAGCGATCGGCGAGAGCAGTTGCATCCCCGGTTCGGAGGAAAGATCGGCGAACGTTTTGCCATCGTGATGTTCCGCGGCTGCATCCATGTAGCCCTTCACCTGTTCCGGAAGGCGCCCGCGCATTTCAGTTTGATACCGATACCGCGCTGCCGAGAGACGGCTGAAGTCCGCCATCCGCCCGTCGATCAAGCGCTGCTTTATTGGAATCGACGCGAGTTGGCGTTCGAGCTTGCCAAGCCAGCGTTCGGCCTCGGTGTATGCATCAGAAACATCGATCTTCAGATGGCGTGCGAGTCCCTCCGCAAGACGCTGCTTGGTGAACGGGTCGTAGAGCGCCTCCTGCGCAATCGTGCGCGCCTGTGTGAGATTGGGAAGCAGTCCGTTTTCCTGAAGCGCGTCGTAGCAGACCATGTGTTCGCCTGCATGAAAATCGACAAGAAAACGTTGCAGCGTTTCCTGGGCGGAACTGCTGCTGCCCTGCGCGGTGGAGTGCTGGAGAACCAATGATTCCACCGCATGCATCTGGTCGGTGGCTCGGCTGGCCCGCGCGAGCAGATCCTTCACGGTCTGCCGCATTTCTTCGGGGCCGAGACGATTCGGGTCAAGTGATCCTGCATTGAGAAGATCGCGGCACAACGAGCGCAGGGTTGCGGCGAAATCTTTTAGTTCCGCTGGCCGGTTTTCGGCGAGATCGCGCAGCAGGCGCAAGAGCTGTCGAAGCGCAGGCGCAATGAGAACGTAATGCTCATCAAGGCTGACGCGGCGTGGCTCAAGCCAGCGCACCTCAATCAGTTTGTTGAAGAACTGGCTCGCACGCTGATTCAAATCGCGAAATTGCCCGCCCTCGTCTTCATCGAGCTGGACATTCGGATGCTGCACGAGGACATCGCGAATCAGCACGCGGGCTTCGTGGTGCGGCACCTGTCCGCCTTCGTCGGCGGCCTCGGTCAGGCGATCCGCGCAATCGACGTACACGGCAGCGGATGAGCGGGCGAGCGGACGGAAGAATCCGCCATCCAGCAATGGCGCGAGCCGCATTCCGAGCGAGCGTGACGCATCTTTAATCATTCAACGCAAAGGTTTTCACGATGCGCAGTGTGGCGGGACGGAAGGGCTTTGAAAAGCCTGCGGACAACCAGCGGGTTGGTTCCCTTCTTCTCCACTCGGACTGGAGGAGAGGGTCGGGGAGAGGAGGAGCGTTTGAACCTGGGAACAACGTCACGCTGTAGAACGAATCAGCGCACCCTCTCCCCCAGCCCCTCTCCCGCTCCTGCGTCGCAGGCGAGGGGAGAAAATCAGTCTGAAAACGAGCGTCCTGATTTGCGTGTAAAGCCCCCTTCAACTCCCTCTCTTCCGCTCCGAGCGGAGGAGAGGGCGGGGGGAGAGGAGGAGCGTTTGAGCTTGGGAACGACGTGACGCGGTAGAACGAATCAGAGCACCCTTATAGCTGTTCCGAAAGTTATTCAATATCGGCGAGGAAGCCTTATCAGCTCGCCGCAGCCGATGTGAACAACTTTCGCGCCGGGAAATTTCCGAGTTGTGAACAAGATGGATTTTTTCTTCAACAGAAGCGCCACGCGCGGGCCGGGAAGACGAATCACCCCACCCATGTCGCTCGACGAATCG
>DASPIL010000082.1 GCA_035629175.1 Verrucomicrobiia bacterium
ACCTCACCCTCCCGCGTCTCAAGCCGCAACGTGAGCGGCATCGCGCGGTTCGTCGCGCCCTGTCCCCACATCTGGCCCATGAACGCCTGATACGTCCAAAATGAGGCGTTGTAGGTTTCGCCCGCGACGATCGGAATTCCGTCGAACCCGCCATTGACGATCCCCACTCCCTCGCCCGGCGTTCGCACCGTGAGCAGCGCGTAATGCGGATTGTTTTCGTGAATGGGCCGCATCTCTGCCACGCCCACCGAACCGTCGCCTCCACCCCGCTTCTCCAACTCCCAGAACTTGAGCGGGTGCCAATCGGGCTGCTCCACGGGGCTGTATTCGAACGATCGATTCTGAATCAACTCGGCATACAGGCCTCCGTCTGCGGCATAGTTCAAGTCTTCGAAGAACACGCCGACGAGATCGGAGCTGATCGGTTTCCCAGGAGCGCCCGCCTGGACCGTCACGGTTGCGGTTTGGGCATGAGCCATCGGCGCGGCCAGCAAAGCCAGCACAGCGAAACCCGCCAGGCAGATGCTCGTTGAGGATCGCCAGCGTTTCCATGGTGACTTCGGATCAAAGGCGCTTGTTCGCGGGTTCGTCATCTGTTTCATAATTTAAAAGGAAGGACGCTCGATCGGTGATTCCCATCAACGAACCTTCGCATTGCTTGCGATGTCTGGTAACAAAATTCAGGACGCCGAGGCAATAGCCCATCCGCGGAAGTTGATCGCGTGCATCTCGACACTATCTACCTCCCTCTCTTCCGCTCCGAGCGGAGGAGAGGGTTGAGGAGAGGAGGCGCGCTTCACTTCGGATCACACGACAGGCAGCGAAAAATCAGAGCACCCTCTCCCCCGGCCCCTCTCTCGCTCCTGCGTCGCAAGCGAGGGGAGGTCGCAGCCGTTCGAGGTCTACCGCGCACCCCATTCGACTCCCTCTCTTCCGCTCCGAGCGGAGGAGAGGGTTGGGGAGAGGAGGCGCGTTTCACTTCGGATTAACACGACAGGCAGCGAAAATCAGAGCACCCTCTCCCCCGGCCCCTCTCCCGCTCCTGCGTCGCAGGCGAGGGGAGATCGCAGCCGTTCGAGGTTTACCGCGCACCCGTGAGGATGACATGCGACCGTGTTTCCACATCCTGAAACCGCCCGCGATGTCCATGGCCTACATCGCCTTCATCAGACGTGACCCGGCAGACGTGGTCTGGATATTGTCGAACAAGCTCCGCATTCACAGTGAGCCAGGCGTGGCGATAGATTTCCGAGCCGGAATACCAGCAGCTATTGCCCCCTTCATTGCGAACGCGCACAGCAAGCCGGCGATACAGCAGGCTCGGAGGTCTGCCCTACACACTCAACTCAAGCAGGCTAAAAACCCGGGGGCCGAAATCACCCGGTCACGAGCGTTCCAACCTTCTCGCCGCACACCACGCGGCGAAGATTGTGCGGCTGAAAAAGATCAAACACGATGATCGGCATCTTGTTATCCATGCAGAGCGAAAACGCCGTCGAATCCATCACCTTCAACTGCTTTTGCAGTGCATCGATGTAGCTGACGTCGGTGAAGCGCTTCGCCTTGGGATTCTTCTTTGGATCGGAATCGTAAATGCCGTCCACTTTGGTCGCCTTGAGAATCACCTCGGCCCCGATTTCGTTCGCGCGCAAGGCCGCCGCGGTGTCGGTCGAAAAATAGGGATTGCCTGTGCCGCCGCCAAAGATCACCACCCTGCCCTTTTCCAGATGGCGCACCGCGCGCCGGCGTATGAACGGTTCGGCTACCTGCGACATGGTGATCGCGCTTTGCACGCGCGTGGCGACGCCGATTTTCTCGAGGGCGTCCTGCAATGCGAGCGAGTTGATGACGGTTGCGAGCATGCCCATGTAATCGCCGGTGGCGCGTTCGATGCCGCGTTCGCATCCTTGGAGGCCGCGGAAGATGTTGCCGCCGCCGATGACAATCACGACCTGGACACCGAACTCACGCACTTCGCGGATTTGCTCCGCCATCTTCTGAACGGCCTCCGAAGAAATGCCAACTCCCGCGGTTCCTCCGAGAGCTTCTCCGCTAAGCTTGAGAAGGATCCGGCTGTATTTGGGCTGCACTTTCTTTTTCATGATCGAATGGGTCAGGCGACGCAGGGTTGTATCAGCGGCAATCCTGCGCGTCAAACTCGGAGCACTGTAGCCGATAGGGGTAGGAGCGAGGGATTAACCTCGCCCCTCCCTCCAAACCGGACGGGCGGATTTCCCGCATCCGGCTTTCCGTTTAGTGGTTCCTGTCCGGAGTTGGCTCGCTTCGGCTCGGGCTGTGGCCAGGGAGATCAGC
>DASPIL010000083.1 GCA_035629175.1 Verrucomicrobiia bacterium
GGATGCGTTTGGCGGAAGTGGTGAGGGAAGTCGGTGTGAAGTATCAAGCGGCTGCACAAGGTGTGAAGCGATTTGGAGTTTTATTGGCGACTGACCCGGAGCGCCAGAGGTTTGTTGCGAAGCTTCAGAAGCAATTGTCAATGTTTTAGATGCGACCCCATTGCGCGCCGCCTCGACCCCATTGCGCGCCGCCTTTATCCCGGCGATGGAGTGACGGTCGAATTTGATGCGCTCGGCTGTGGCACGTTGAGGATTTGCGACAACGTTCAAGCTCTCAGACGCGAGTCGCTTTCAACTGTTTCCCGTGGCAGCCGTATGAAACAGTTCAAGAGGTTGCGGTCGCATTGCGCGGGATGGGCTTTGACGTGTGGCATCAATTTGTCCAGGAGATATTTCCCCGCCTCCGGCCAGCGGGCGCGGGTTTCAAGGAACGTGGCCGGCACCGGAGCGCTAAGTTCGATCTGATGTCGCCACGGACCTCGATTGATAATTGTGCAAGGTATCAACGCAGCATCATGGTTAACTGCCATGCGCATCGCGCCGGTCGCCATCCGAAACGTCCAGCCAGATTGAAACGGAATGTGCATCTGCTTTCCACGCTCCGCATCGAGTGCGATTAGAAGCGGAATTCCGCGGGACAAAATCGCCGCTGCCTCCCTCAATTGATCCAGTGGAATGATCGTGGGATGATCGGAATCGCCCGCGCGGACATCCAGGAACTGCTGCCACCTTGGACGCTTCTCAGCATTTGGACCGACCACGATTGCGCCGGGAGTTCCGAAAGCCCGCAGCCAGATCCTGAGGTTGGCGTAAGGTCCAAAATGGCAGAAGGCCAGGATCACACCGCGTCGCGTCTGGCACGCCTCCTCCAAATGATGGATCCCCGAGATTGCGCAACGCCCGGCCCACTTCGGTTCAGAGAGCCGATCTTGAAAGAGTCTCAGGTATTGATTGAGGTAGGAGACCATCAGCCGATTCCGCGCACTTCGCCGGGTGGACGGCGGACGGACGCAGTCTGGCACGGAAATCCCGGTGTCGGGCGGTTTGAACAGTGTCTTGCGAAAGGCCCTCCACCAGGCAAATGGCGCCAGCACCCGATACAAACCGGGCGCTGCAAGCTTGCGCTCCAAACGACGCAGCGCATGGAAACGCCAGTGTAAAATCGAATCCTTCATCTGCCGTTCGCATAACGTGTCATTTTGCCGGGGAGTCGAAAACGCATTTCAGATGGCGATGGGATCGTGACCGTTCTAATTCTTGCTTTGCCCGGGATGGCACCCTTTCGCGGAAAGAAACGCATCACAGTCCATGTCCGCATTACGGGCATCGGCTGAATTCCTAATGATCGTGCAGACGCGGCTGACGCTTCAACCATGCTCTCGGAACAGCGACGACGCAGATGTCCATCGAATGGCCGTCAGTAGAGAGCATGGCTGACTGAAATTGAATTCGAGTTCCATCCGGATGGAAAGTTGGATGCGGATGATCGTCCGCAGTTGTTTTATGACCGGCCGTCAGCCGCATCATTTCACTGGTGCGTCGATCGATCAGCCATAGGTTGCGATCGAAATCATCTCCCACGGCCCACCTGCCATCAGGCGATCCATGGACATGCCACAATCCGCTTCCGCTTCGCGTCTGCCCGACGATCAACATTTTCCGCGTCCGCAGATTAACGATTCCCAATCCCGTGGGCCGCACCCGTGTTCCGGCCTTTCCCCAGCCGTCGTCCACGCCGGGATTGCGATGCCCCAGGATAGCCAGGGCCACTTCATCGGGTCCAATCACAGCCTCGTGCGTGACCCAGTCGAATTCCGATTCAGGGAAGACTGGCCGCAGACCCGAACCATCTGCGTTCACCGTCCATGTGCGTTGCGGCGATTTGCCGCCAGTCTCCCAGCAGAACACGATTTCGTTTGAACGCCAGGGATTGGATTGGATGTGACCGACCTGAAATGGAACGGCAATGACGGGCGCCACTTCACCCGTGGTGAGGTTCATTTTTGCAATTCCAGAAGGCCCTTCACCCATGCTTCGCGGTCCAAAGTTAGGCTCAACCTGGGTTCCTTCGGGAAGCAACCTGGCAGCCGCGTCCGCTGTCATCCTGAAGTACGCAAACTGTTCGCTGGCGTCGATGGCCAGCTCACCCCCGGCCATCTCCTGCGGGATGAGTCCAAACACCTGTTCGTAAGCAGCTGCAGGTTTCATGCGGCCGCGGGCGCTGTCGGCGAACACACCTGCGAGATCGATCGCAACCATCTGAACGGGCCCGCGAAACCGCCTTGAACGGGGACGCGCGTCACCATCGCCCGGGGAATTCGTGGCGCCCGGAGCCCGGCGCGTGAGGAAAAGCCGCATGGATTTCTGGCCAACCCACAGGGCTCCCTGATGTCCCGTTTCCGTCACCTGAACCATGACGCCGGATTTTTCGTTCACGGCGAGAACCTGCTGCGGTGCGCGTTCCGAGAAAAAGACGATCCATTGTCCGTCGGCGGTCCATTGCGGATGCGTCGGATAAATCTTCCGCTCCCCGTCCTGTGAACTCGTCAGGAACGTGAGGGGAACGCCTGTGGCAGGATCCTTGATGGTCTTCTTTTCTGAGGCAAACCGCCGCCCTAACTGGGCTTCTGCAGCGGACGAAACCAGGAGAATAAGAATCAAACCATGAACCCACGCGGGAAAAGGGTGCGGATGCATGCTGGAGTATGACGCGGAGTTTACCTCGATGCGAGCCTCAGATGTCCTGCATCGGCGAAGGCGCCTGCCCAATTAGGGGTGATCAAATCGTTTGATCCAACGCGAAGGAGGCGCTTGAGGGTGGCGTCAGGCATCTTGCCTGACGTAGAGGGCGTGCATCCTTGCCGCCCGGAAAAAACTGTTAAGCACGAGCGAGACTCCGAATCTTCTCAACGCGCTCGGCTCCGTTTGAGGTTCTTTCCACCGGGCTGGAAGCCCGGCTCCACGGCAGGCAAGGATGCCTGCCGCCACGGGACAGGTGGGGCGACGGCTGCTTTCCTTGTTGAAATCCCATATGGGCGCATGTAAAGAAGGGCACGATCCACCGCGAGCCGAAGCAAAGCCGAAGCTAAATTCCTGTTGTACCCCCCCCATGAAATCTTACGATCCGCCGCCGTTGGCCACGCGCCGCCCGCGCAACGAGAATTCCCCTGCGACCACAAGAACTTCAATGTTCTGGCAATCTGCTCCGTCCTGCATCGCGCTGTTTCTCGCCCTTGCCGCATTCTGTTTTCCGGTTTCAGCTCATGCAGAAATCAACTTCATCCTCAGCCTGACGCGAAGCTCGACGGTGTACTATCCTTGGATCACATTGACCAGCGATCCCGCGCCTGAATCCGTGCACCGCGTCGAGTCGGCGGATGGCTCATTGTGGCGCCAAACGGGCACCAATTTTGAAGGCAACGAATTCTTCTTCACGAACGATGTCTCGACGATTGTGCACACGGTTACCAACGGGCCTTGGAAGCTGTACCTGAACAAGGGGACTGCGGAGGAAAGCATTTACTACTTCACGATCTCGATGGCAGGCGTCAACTCAGACCAGTTTGGAGTGGTGGAAATTTTATATCCCGTCCAGTCCAGCGCCGGCGTGCCGCCGCAGCCGACGTTTCATTGGACGGGGCCTTCACACCTGACTTATCTGTATGTCTCGGCATCCGACAATGATTTTCTGAGGTCATTTTCCACGGATGAGATTAGCACCACCACAACCAACTGGACGCCACCCGGCGCGCTCCTTCCCGGCGACAACCAGTTCCAGGTCAGCTACGGGGCCTATCCATTCGCTGGCATAACGATTTCGACACCCACGAACTCGCTCGGACAACCCCTCGCGAACTGGACTGCGCAAGGCGATATTATTTCAACTGCATTCTCATTCTTCACCGTGACAGGGCAATCTTCCCAAGGCGGACACGTTCTCGCGGCGCATTACGAGTTCGAAGACGGTTCGATCCACACGGAGGATTTATCGCCCGCAGACAATGACATTCAATTCGGATCGAGCTTCGGCGGAGCGGTCGCGATTGTCACGAACGACGCAGCATCGGGTGAACTGGCGCTGGGGCTCGACACCAATGAGGGCAACGGCGCAGCGTGGCTGACCACCGCGGACGAATTGCTTGGGACCGTTGCTGGAAGCTTCAGCGTTTCTGTCAGGGTCAAGACGGACCAGATTTGGGGAAGCGACGACGACGACGGCTTGTTCGGCAATGCGGGCATCGTTTCCGCTTTCAATGGAGCGGGCAGCGCGTGGGTTGTTCCGATGTCGATCGCCGGCAGCAAGCTGGCGTTCGTCACGGGAGGAAGCAGCGGATGGAACACGTTGCGCTCGCAAACAGACATTAACACCGGTGACTTCGTGCACCTCGTCGTGACGCGCGATCAGATCACGGGCGAAAAGCGGATTTACATCAACGGTCAACTCGACGCGCAGGGTTTCGGCACCACGGAACTGCTGGACGAAGCAGAAGCGCTGGACATTGGTTACAACAATGGGGAGGGATTGCATGGCGTTCTTGACGACATCCAGATTTATTCCGGGGTCCTTTCCGACAGCGAAGTTGAATTTCTATTTCAGAATCCCGGGCAGACGGTTCCCGACGTGGTGGGCAACAACCTCGGAGAAGCGGTGGATGCCCCGAATCTCAGCTGGAACACGAGCATTACTTCCCCCTGGTTTCTTCAGACCGACATGACCAGCGATGGTGTGGATGCCGCGCAGAGCGGTGCCATTGGCGATGACGAGGAATCGTGGATGGAAACGACGGTCCATGGGCCCGGAACGCTGTCGTTCTATTGGGCTGTTTCGAGCGAGGAAGACGCAGACTTCCTGGAGTTATACATTGACGATTCATGGCAGAGCGCGATCTCAGGCGATTCCGGGTGGACCTTTGAAGCCTTTGAGATTGATCCAGGCCCGCACACGATCCGCTGGCGTTACGTCAAGGATGGCGTTAGCGCTGACTTCGCCGATGCGGGGTACGTCGATGATGTCATCTTTACGGCGCAGCTCCCGCCCATCACATTCTCAATTACAGTGGTCCAGGAAAAGCGGGCGCTTCACGACGACTTCTTTCCGGGACTGACCACGTACGTGGCATTCCCCAACTTGTCCTCGTCGTTCGAGCCGCTCAGTTACCATTTCCTTGAATCTCCAACAGCAGCCTTCCAGGGTTCGTTTGGACCCACGAACATGTCGAGTTCAGTCATCTTTACGAACTTCAATGACATGCTTCACAGCTTGACGAACGGCGTTTGGACCCTGTGGCTGGACAAGGATTCAGCTCAGGAGCAATCGTTCCAGTTCGAAGTTTCAACCGATTCGCTGACGACGAACACCTTCGCAACTGTCAACATTACCGTTCCGCAAAACGGTTCAACAATGGTTTCGACGAATCCAGCGTATGCCTGGACGGGTCCAGCAGACTGGGAGGAACTGCACGTTCGTGCCTGGCGCCGAACCAACGACATGAACGTGAATTACGCCTTCGGGAACCTGGCTCCAGCAGCGACCACGTGGGTGAGCGGTCCTGCCGTGCTGCCGGGGACGAATTTCTTTTCCGTTCGTTACGAGCGCACAATGGACATCTTTGACGTGACCATTCCATTTCTTGAGTTCTCCACGGGTGAATCTCGTGTCACGACAGAGGCTGTTTCCGGATTCATCGTCGGTTCTCCGCAGTCACAGCAGCCCATTGTTCTGTTGCCGCAAAACGCGGGAACGAACCTGCAGATTTCGTTTGCATCGCAGATTGGTGCAACGCACGTGATTCTTTCCCGGACAAATCTCGGGGTGGGCGTCTGGCGCACAAACCAGGTCATCGCGGGAGATGGGACCTTGAAGAATTTCTCAGTCCCAAAAACGAACGCTCAGCACTTTTTCCGGTTGCACACGTATTGAGCCGAAGGGGAGCGGCGTTCACGCCGGTTGAACGTTCTTCACGCCACTTTGGCACGGGGCTTTACGAGACGGACTGGCAGTTTCCACACGTCTCGCAAATTCAACGCGCTGCAGGCTCTGAAGCCTTCGCTCCTTGCAGTCAGACCCGCTTGGTTAATTGAACGCCCAGGCGGAGAAGTTTTTGCACATCGGCATCGTTGCGTGCCTCGGCGTAAATGCGAAGAATCGGTTCCGTTCCAGAACCCCGAAGCATCAGCCATGAGGTGTCGTTCGCGACATACTTCACGCCGTCGTAACTCTTCACATCCACGACCGGCGAACGCGCGAGCTTGTCGGGCGGATTATCCTTCAGGAACTGCATCAGCGCCGCACGTTTCTCCAGGGGGAAATGTGTGTCGATTCTCCCGTATCGGTGCGGTCCGAACTGCTTCTCCAGCGCCGAAATCATCCGCGTTACGGAAGTTTTTTCCGTCGCCAGCATTTCCAACAGAAACAGGCCGGCGGCGATTCCGTCGCGCTCCGGGATGTGCCCCGGGAAGCCAATGCCGCCGCTTTCCTCGGCGCCCAGCAACACGCCACCTGTCGTCATTTCCGCGCAGATGTACTTGAACCCGACCCCTGTCTCGACCAGTTCCAGCCCGAACGCTGAACACATCTTGTCGACCAGTGAAGTCGTCGTCAGCGCCTTCACCACGCGGCCTTTTTCCTCACGATTCACGACGAGGTGGCGGAGCAGCAGGCAGATGAGCTGGTGCGTCGAAAGATAGTTCCCCCGGCCATCCATCCCCCCCACGCGGTCCGCATCGCCATCCGTGACGAGGCAAATATCATGCGGATGCTTGCGAAGGTACGCTGCACTGCGCGCATAATTCTTTTGTATGGGCTCGGGATTGATGCCTCCGAAAAACGGATCATGCGCCGCGTTCAGCGTGGTAACCTTGCACGTGGTTCCCTTCAGCAGTTCTTCAAAGCAACCCGCTCCAACTCCAAACAACGCCTCGTGCGCAAACTTCAGTCGCGACCGCGCGATCAATTTGAAGTCAACCAGCTTCTGGATCGCGCGGTAATAGCCGGGCTTGATGTCACGAACCACGACCCGCTTGCCGCGAATCGCCTCCGCCAAGGGTTCGGTCCGAACGGCATTAAGATCAAGCATCGCCTCCACGCCCTTGCAGGTTTCGGGATCACTGGAACCGCCGTAGTGGGATTTCAACTTAAATCCATTGAATATCGGCGGATTGTGGCTGGCGGTGATCATCACGCCGCCAATGGCGTTCTCGCTCTTCACCGCAAACGAGATAGCCGGCGTTGGCGTTGGCGCGTCTGTGAGCAGCACTCGAAATCCGTTTCCCGCCATCACTTCGGCAGTGATCGCCGCGAATCGGTCGGAAAAGAAACGGCGATCGTATCCCACCACCACGCTCTTCTGCGCGTCCGCAACCGGATTCGCCTGCCAGAAATCCGCCGTTGCCTGCGCAACGCGAGCGACGTTCGCGAATGTGAAATCCTCGGCAATGACCGATCGCCACCCGTCCGTTCCAAAAGAGATCCTGCCCATGTCAAAGAGCCTTTGTGTTGGTTTGTTGTTGCAGGGTCTTGCGCCCGGTTGCTTCCACCGCCGCGAGCAGCTTGCGCAGCTTTCTGACAGCCGCCCCCATGTTGCGCTGCTTGAAAAGCGTCGTGCCGCTGACGAAATTATCCGCCCCAACCCGCGCGCATTCCACTGCTGTCTGGTGATTGATTCCGCCGTCCACCTGGATGTGAAACTTCAAGTTGCGCTCGGATCGCCATGCCGCTGCCTGCTGGATTTTCGGGAGCGTTTCGTGGATGAATTCCTGGCCGCCAAAGCCTGGATTTACGGTCATCACGAGTAACGTGTCGATCTTCTCGAGGAATGGCCTGGCGAGTGAAATGGCCGTCGGCGGATTGACCGCGAGGCCGACCTTGCAACCGAGCTTTTTGATTTTCCAGAAAAGGCTCGTCACCTGTTCGCCGAGTTCCACGTGCACCGTCATCTGGCCCGCTCCCGCCTGCGCAAATGGCTGCAGGAGAATCTCGGGACACGAGCACATCAGGTGAACGTCGAAGAACATCCTCGTCACCGGGCGCAGTGTTTTGACGAGAGCGGGTCCGAAGGAAATGTTCGGCACGAAATGCCCGTCCATGATGTCCAGGTGAAGCCAGTCCGCACCCGATCGGCTGACGCGCTCGACCTCCTTGCCGAAGCGGGCGTAATCGGCAGCAAGGAGCGAAGGCGCAATGATCATCGGCTAACCGTATTGAAACCGCGGGACGGGAGTCAATTCGGGGGTGGGACAAAAAAGAAAGAGGCTGGACGAGTCCAGCCTCTTATGAGAACAAATTTCAATTTCCATTTCGCAGCATCGGCACCGCGAATCTTTGTCATTGGTGCGGCGCCGCAGACATACGCCCTACTTCACACACAGCAACTGCATTTTTGCTCGCAACGACGCGCTTACAATACGGGATCCGCGGATCCCAGCGAGTCCCCATTACTGGGGACAATGTGTGTCCGGGCTTATATATTTAGCAAACGCAGGAAACCTGGCGGTAGGTGAGCCGTTTGTTTTCGATCAACTGGCCAAACCCTTTCAGGCGGGTGCCATCGGTTTGATGGCGGGTGTTCCAGCGGAAAGCGAATTCATTGGCGTAT
>DASPIL010000084.1 GCA_035629175.1 Verrucomicrobiia bacterium
TCTGCCGCCACTCTGTCACGAAGCTTCGCCGCTCCTCTGCACTGTAACGGGCCCGTCTTGTTTTTGTTGATCTTTGCATTGACCGCAACCTTAACCCATCCCGGCTCGCTCAAGAAGGACGCCCGCCGCTTACCGCTTACGAAGCATCAGCACTGACAGATGAACTAAATTGCTTTTGTTGGCACGCCGTCGTGCATAGCCGAAAAGAAGTTGAGAATTATTTGCTTCACAAAGCCGCTATAGCCCGCGCGATCACAAAAAAATCGGCAGAACGCTTGGACTCGGGATCAGCGGGTTTCGCTGAGGATCGCATCGAACCTTTGCTCCTTGAGTTGACTGAAGGATTAAAGAACAAAGTGCAATCTCAGCTTGTCACCGCTCGTCAAGCATTTGAACGGCGAATCCATCCTGGAACACATCCCAGCAATATTTCCGAAGCCGCCATGAATGAATTCGACGCTCAGTGGAGCGTTTGGGCCGGAAGGGTAAAGCTAGTATCGGGAAAAGAAGTGCTCACGATGCTTAACCGCTATCTTCAGAGTGTAGGCCTGCCCGCCCTAACGCCGTTATCCATCATCGATGCTATGCAACGAAGCGACGTCCCTCGGGAAATCGTTGAGATCATCGATAAAATCGCCGAGATGAAGACAACTCCTTTAGAAGAACAGCTCGATTACGAGCTTTCATGATAGAAATTGCGCGACCAGAGGCAGGGACTTAACGAATAACTTTGCTGCCCTTCGGGAGCAAATCACTATCTCTTTGGAAAAGGTCAGGCTTTCGTCGCAGTGTGATATCTGGAGCCATTCGCGCTATAGCCTCGATGCGGCGGCCATTGATCGGGGTGGCTTCGTCCTCGATCTCCTTGAAATTTGCCACGACTTTGCGGAATGAGTCTGCCACGGCGCTCTCGCCGAACACGCTGAAGGACTTGCTGCGATAATTTTGGTTCAGCATGAACATCATGCGCTGTAAATCAATGTAGTCCTCCACCGAGCCGTCATTCATTGGGAGGAAGGGGAACAGTTTGCCATTGAGCAAATGGAGATCGCGGACCATGCCGTCCGGCTCGCACCAGCCCCGCTGCTTGTAGTAGTCGCGGTATTTGTCGAACAGCTGTGTAGATGGCACGGGCGCAAACAGCATTGGGATGATCGAGCCGATCACATCGGATACGAACAACGCCGTTTGCACCACGTTGCTGATGCTCTCGCCTGGCAGGCCGTAAAGGCAATACCCGTTCACGTCCAGATGGCGCAATTCGAAACCCGCGCGCTCAATGTTTTTCGCCGCTTCGACAACGTGCTTCAGCTTGACGTGTTTCCGGTTCAAACTAACGAGAATGTCGTCGTCCACGTTTTCAACGGGCAGGTAGATTTTTTGAAAATGTGAGGCTTTCAGCAAGTCGCACAACTCTTGCGAGCTGGCGAGGAAGCGCGTATCCAAACCCTCCGGCGCGTAGAGCCGCCACGGTTTCTTGGCATCCACGATTTTTCGGAGCAACGGAATGAGATTATCCTGAAATTTAATCAAGAGGAAATCCGCATAGAAAGCGAAGTCGCGGATGCCAAACCGCTCATGCTTGTCCTTCATCTCGGCAAAGATGTCATCCACAGACCGGAAGCGAACCTGCTGTATTCCGTTGTTAATGGTCTTGGCCGCGCAGTAGTGGCAGTTGTAGGGGCAACCACGACTCGGCGTGATGATGGCGTAAGTCGGTATGTTGCGATAAACCGTAAGGTCGGTCCACAGATCGTTGGCCTCGTGAACTTCGCCAGCCACGACGACGTCCGCGCCGGTATAACGGGCAGCATGGTCGGGAGCGATGGACGGGTAAATGCCACCGATAATAATCCGCGGCCTCTTTCCCATCAACCGGCGAAGCCTTGTGATGAGGTCGCGGGTGCTTTCCCACCAGTAGGACATCACCGAAGCGATGTAAATTTCGTGCGGCGGATGCTTGGCAAGCCCTTTGGCCTTTACCCAGCGCTCAAACGCATCCCACGTTTTGCCGAAATGATATTTGTGAAGCTCCAACGCCTCGCCGTCCTTTTCGATGCGATACGGCCGCGCCTTCGACGTCGGGCCAGACTGCTCGCCGTAGGCTTCATCGCAATGGATGCGATGCTTGGGGACGATCCGCTTGCTTTCCGCGTCGCCGGGATCGCCGGAGACGGGCGTCGCTTCCATGAAGTCGTAGAAATCAATATGCTTGTAACGGTTCTTCTTCAGCAGTGCCGCAATGCGCACCAACCCGTACGGCTGCGACCACTCAGCCCAATACTGCGTGTCATAAACTGGAGGGTTGATGAGCAATGCAGTCTTCCGGCGCGGATTGCCGTCCAGTGAACTTAATTGAAACTGACGATCAATTTTCATTTGTGGCCTCTGATTTAATTAGCGGCAAACCAAGATTCGTAAGAACCTGCTTCCCGTCCACAACCTCGATCATCCGGCGGTTAACGATTTGGTGCAGACGTTCTCTTGGTGCTCGCGGAACAAATGTCCTAGTGGACCTTTTCAAAAAGCACCTGAACGCCATCATTTCCGTTCCCTTATTCCCGGAATAAAAAATCGGCGGTTCGGAATCCGAGTCAAATTGTGACTGCGCTGCCAGTTGTGCAATCAGGTTCATTACGTAAAGTTTGAGCCGTGCTTGCTCTTTCGGGTGGTTCAGGTATGCGTCGAGCACGCTGTCCGCAGAACGGCCAAACCGTTTCAAGTCTCTTCGGATTGTCATTAACGATTCCCGAACCTCGTGCTGGTCCACCTGATCCAAGTTGAAACTCAAGAGGAACAAGAACTCGCTTGCTCCAGCACCGGACTGTCGCACGAACACCTGCCGGATCGCCTCCAAGCGTTGGAGTTGGCCGGCATCTCGGTAAAAGAGACCGCCTGAATAATCCAGCGACACGATGTCATACGGCCAGGTTGGGGTGCTGCCGAAGTGATCTTTCCCCGCGATGAGTAATTGGTCGATATCCCCCCTCAACAAACTCAACTTGCTGGAAATCCCTAGTTTGAAGGCGTTGACCAAAAGCTCATTTTGGAGAATCCATTCACGGCCCGCTTCACCGCGCTCAACTGCCGTAATGCGTTCCAACAGAGGATTCCATTGTTCAACATCCTGGAGCGACGAAGACGGCAACCCAAAGTAACTCAAGCGACCAAGACGTGGCCCCAAGTGCTTGCGAATTGCTTCGCACTGAAGATCGCGAACGACCTGTTTGTTCGGCGTAAATGTCTGTGGCCGCTTTAGCATGAAACCGCTTTGCGCAACGCCTCGTTGATTTTATGCACTAATGCCTCGAAACGATCCTTTTCTCTCGCAAATTCCTCCCGAAGAACCGAAATAACTACCTCGTATACCTTCTTGGTTTTCTCGTCCATTGCGAGGTCTTGTCCAATGTCCACAAAGAGGGAATGACCATTACTTCCGGCTCTCAAAACCTGATGCAGTTTGCGTGCTCGGCGAACCAACCGTGTGGCGCGACGGATCACACCGCCGTCTTTCTTTTTCGCCCGTTGTGACTTCGCCAGCCGTTTCGCTAAATCTTCCAGTACCTTCTGCACTTGGAAGTCTTTGTCCTCCCTGAGCGCGTTTTCCAGTTTGCGATCTCTTAATTCCTGCTCTGTCTTTGCGAGCAGTCTTTCGCTGCTGTCCACCACCTCACGAAACCGGATGTTGCTGGCTGTTCAAGTCCGCTTGCAGATTTAGTTTGGCTACCAAACCGCCGCATCGGTCGTAAAGACGACTCCGCGATTCGTTATCCTCAAAATCGGTTCGATCCGCCGTCGGTACGACGCCGGCATCCAGCACATGAATTTCTCCAACGAAGTAAAAGGCGCGTTCTGGCGCAGCATGCCACACTGCTTTGCGCACGAGCATACTGTCTCCAATCGCGATGTTGGACGTGCGAAAGTGGAGACCGCTGTGCGGGTGCCGTTTACCTTTACCCATATCTGTTCCATCGTTCGGGAACTGCCCCTTTTTCAAATGTTCACAGAACCAACCGTATGCGATCACTTCATCAGATGAACCCTCTTTGGCTAGGATGAGTTCAAACTGTGGATGCGACGTGTCTTTCAGGGCAGGTTTGTAGATGGGGCTGCCGTTCACTAAAATCGAGATTTCGAGAAAGCGTGGATCGACTTGGTGCAACCGCTCGCTGATCACTTTCCCAAACGAGAACCCTGGATCGAACGGAATCGGAGCGGTCTGAATCAAGTATCCTCGAATCACGCTGTGGTCGACAAGTTGCTGCGCGTCCTTGTGAACGCCGTGCAACTCAACTACCGTATAATGCGCGTCGGGTCGTTCGGCCCGTTCGGTCACGCGACTGTGCTCGCGCAGCAGTGGTTCTAGAGGCGGGTTCTTTTCTTTCCTCAGACGCGCCCGTATGCCCGCAGCGTCAATTTCTACTTGATACGTCTTCGCCTCGCCAATTTTCGACGAGGTGACAATGAGGCGGTCACAAGCGCTGATCGCCGAGAATTTCCCAATGCCGCGAAAGCCAGCATGCGTTGTGGACTTCTTTTCCGAATAGCCGAGGTAGCGGTAGCGTTCGACTTCATTCCGTGACATTCCCACACCTTTGTCCGCGATGATCAATGATGCCGGCGATGAGGTTATCTCGATCGGATGGAGTGTCTCTCCCTTGTGCGTGCGTTTCAAATCCGCCAGGGCGTCATAGGCGTTTTGCACGAACTCCCGCAGGATGTGCTTTCGGTCGGGATACAAGCCGTGACTCAATGCTTCCAGTACCGACCCGTAAGCGAAGTGCTGTTCTTGCCTTTTGACTTGTTTCATGGGTTGTATCTTCTGCTTGGTGTTCAGCTGAGTTCTTCCAGGGACGCCTTGATGTCGGCGACTTCGGATTTTTCCAAGCCCCAATACTCGGCGGCGAGTTTTAGGTTCTCGGCCTCCAACGCGGCCAGCGCGTCGGTGTTGGCCGCTGCGGTTGCCTCGTGCAACGCCTTGCTGTTGGCGGCGAGTGAACGATGCAAATTTTCCTTCGGGTCAAATTTCCCGATGCGGATGTATTTCAAAATGTGTGGGCTTGGATGCAGCGCAACGTAGCCTCTGACAATGAAATTTGAGGGTGAAGAATTGAGCAGCGCGCAGAGGTAATGAGCCTCGTCAGCAGAGGCGCATTCAACAGTAACCAACGTGTGGTCAGGGACGGGAACTTTTTCGCCGATCGGAGAACTGACTGCCACAATGAGTTCGTTGGCAACTTCCCGCCAACAGACTTTATGGTCTGCGAACGTGTAAGAGCCGACGTTGTAAACGGAGTAAAACGGTGCGCGATCTGTGTCAAAGTAGAGTTTGAACCCGCTCCGACCACGAAGAATTTCTTCGAACCTCTTGAGGTAGGAATAAGTCTTCGGGGCTTTCGCCTGCATCTCGGTGACAGGAAATCCTTTGGCCGGATCTTCCGGATCGTGTGGAATTAGCACCTGATACACTGGCGAAGATTTCCACCTTTTGATATCTGCACCCCGCAGAAGCGGAAACAGGAAGTCAGGCTCAATCGCCATGCTGACGTTCTCCACATCAATCTTCCCTCCGTCGTGCAAGTTATTAATTACGACGAGTCCATCCTTTCTCCGGGAAACTTCTTCAACCCAGTAAACGCCATTCAAATAGGTGCATGACCCCTTCCTGCCCTTATAGGTCGAAGGTCCGACAATGCATTCGACATGTGCGAGAGCTTTGCGTCGCCCCGTAATCCAAGGAGATGTGCGCTTCTTGAGGTCGAGTGGGCGCGCAACCCATTGGTAAAACGTCAATCTTTCCATCGCCTCGTCGTGATCGGCTTCCGTTGGGATGTTCCCACGCTGAGTCTTTTTCCAAAAATTGTATGGGACGGGGTATTCAGTGGCCGCACCTTTTTGAAGTATAAGGACTGCAGTTCTGTTCGTTGCGCCTTCGAAGCATTGCACACGACTAAAGTCATCTACCTGGAGCACGCGCAGGTGTTCGCCGTCACCAAGCTGAAGTCGTCGAAACCCTTCGCCACCACCTTCCGTTTTGAAGATGGATTGCGTTATAACGAACCCAAGTTTTCCTTTGGGTTTGAGATACTTGTCCGCTGACACATAGAGAAGCAGCACCGAAAAGTCATCATCGCTGCCCCGGACCGCGCGCGTAATCCTTTGTGTTCAAACAGTCGGTATTTCGTCCAAACCGAAGAAGTCCGCTGCCTATATTCGTCAGGTAAATTTGACCAATGTATCCAAGGCGGATTGCCGGCGATGCGGTCGAACTGTGGCTGGAACAGCGGAGCGAAAGCGTTCTTGATAATGCGAGCCCAGATGCCGTTGATCTTCTGCCGTTCCAACTCGCGTAACTGGACGAACAATTCCTCGACGATAGCAACGTCGCGGGCGTCCTTTTTGGGATCGAGCGGAAACTTATTGCAGAGCGCAGCGGTGAAGGCGCCCTGGTGCGAGTCGTTTTTGACATGTTCCTCCAACAGGTTTGCCAGTTCGTCAATGTAGTCCGCCTTCACGAGAGTGCGCGGCAAGGCGAACTCCCCGACGGAAGTCATGAACAGAATTTTGCCAACCTTGTCCAATTCCTCACCAGCGGACGGCGTCAGCACGGAGTCGGCGAGATAAACCGGGATGTCAATTTCGCCTTGGATTTCATCGAGCAAATCGCCCAGCGCGAGCAGGTAGTTGGTGCGGGCGCTGATGACGGCGAGTGGATTTAGATCGTAGCCGACGACGTTGGCGAGGATGTAATCCAAAAGCTGCCGTCGGGTGATTTTCTTCTGCGGCAGCAGCACGTCCCGCGCATAGAGGCGAATGTCGCGGATGTGGAGAACGACGAACGTGCCTGAACCGCACGAAATATCCGCCAGCCGCTCCGTCGGCAGACGCGGGGCGCGATCCGGCGGGCCACCGTGCAACTGATTGAGCAACTGCGTGTCGAGCCAGTCGGGGGTGTAGTATTCGCCGAGATCGTGCCGCAATTCCTGCGGCATGAGGTTTTGGTAGAGCTTCTTCAGCAAGTCGCGCGTGCCGTCAGGATCGGTGTCAAGCGTGACGAACGAATAATTGGCGAGTTGGTGCATCACACCGCGTAACGACTGGTCAACTTCATGGGTCCAGTCTTCGAGATACCAGACGAAGAAATCACCTTCCAGGAAATTGCGGATGCCGAGATGCCGGAAGATGCCGCCTTCCTCCATGTTGCGGAGATAGCCTTGCAAACCTGTGGAGTCCATGCCGATGGCCTGCGCGAGCGTGACCGGTTCTTGTGCGGCGATCCGCGCAACTTTGCCTCGGGCATAAAAGTTGACAATCTGCACCGCCAACAGTTTGATAAACGTGGCGTAGTAGGTGTGGATGGCGAAGAATAGCTTGAACGGCTGCAGCTTGTCGCGTGCTCCAGCACGAACGGCGTAGAGTCGGGCCAGGGCTTCTACATCCAATTTAGGGGAGTTAGGCTCGTAGCCACAAATTTCGCTGAACGTGCGCGCCCATTGCTGGTAAAGGGCGTTGATCTTTGGATTTTTTGATGTGGTGAGAACTTGATAAAATGCAGCGACACATTTACGTGACGCGGGAGTATTTTCACCGAAGTCGCGCAAGAGGTTTTCCGGCGTAGTGGCGAGTTCGGTCTGAAGTGCGGCGAGATAGTTTAGAAATCGTTCGCAGGAATAGACATCCACAGGAACAGGCGGCTCGACATGCCAGACCCCCTCACGTTGCTGGAGGAAGATGAAGTAACCACCGTCGCAAACGACGCCGGCGTAACGCTCCATCTTGTGGCGTTCGCGCCGGTGCAATCCACCGATGTAATCTTTTGCCTGCTGAATCGCGTGCCGGTTGTTTCCGTGTTTGTTCGATGGTTTCAGGAATCCAGGGCGCTCGTATTCAATGACGAGACGGTTATAGACCGTGTCGGCGCGACCTTCGATCAATGTGACTTCGTCACGCGGCTGGATGGGTGCGCCAATGGATTGGGCTGCCTCCGCGATAGCCGCTTGAAAAGGGATGCGAAACTCGGCCTCGTTCGCAGCGCCTTCGGCTGCGGCGAGAGTCTTTTCGGCGAGTTTCTTTGCGACTTCCTGAAACGAGATGTCGTGTGCTGCCATTGATCAAGTCCCCCGCTGACGTTGGAGATAGGCGGGCCGGGGAAAAACTATTTTCACGGGCTGCCGATAGACGGCGTGCGTGACAATCAACTCACCTTTGCCAAGCCGAGTCAGATTCATTTTCAAATCGTCGTCGAGGAAACGATAGTCTGGCGTGGCAATCTCGCTCGCGCCGGTGCGGCCGAGAATCTTGGTAGCGCAGTTGCCCGTAACACGCGAGTGAACGGCGGACATGAATTGCTGGGCGGAGAACAGCACAACACCAAGCGAGCGCCCGCGTTCTGCGATGTCGAGCACCTGCTCAAGGATCGGCGAACCGCGTGTGCCAGCGGGGGCGTATTTGTTCAGCTCGTCCACGAAGAAGATGACCTTTTCCGGGATCGGCTTCTTGCTTGTGCGGTTCTCCGGGTCTTCCGCCTTGAGTTCGTAAACGGTGCGCAAGACGTCGCCGAACACGAGCTTTTGTTCCTCATCATTGAGACGGGCGATGTCCACGACGTAAGTGTTGCCGCCCTCAATTTCGCGAATCTGCTCGGCAAGATTGAGCTCATTCCGGGCACGGGCGTTAGCGAACAAACCCGTGCTTCGGGTGCGGATAATGCGGCGCAAGTGGCGGCGAAGTTTACCGATCGTGGAGGCGTAGTGATCGCCCCACTTCGCCGTCTTGCCGTCTTTCACGAGCGGCTCGCCATTGAGTAAATTGTCCCAACTGTTGCAGTTCTTGAACGATGGCTCACGATTCATCAAACCCTGCATGACATCGCCAACAAGTGCATCCATCGAGCCCGACTGGTCGGAAATATCCGACAGCATCAAATCGAGCTTATCGGCTGCGTCCTGCAACGAATAGGCGAACGTTTGATAGCCGGACGCCGGTTCAATAAAGCTATTCGGCATTCCCGGCTGATTGCTTCGCGGCAAGAGATAGCGGACGTTCTTGAAGGGCCGCGCTTCCATGCCCATTGCTTCCCACATTTCGTTTTGCTCGACAGTGGGATTCTTATCCGGGCGCTGGTCAATCTGGAGCAAGTCGCCCTGCTTCACATTGAGAATGATGACGGCGATCTTATCGCTCAATGGCACGCCATCCTCGTCTTTCGACTTCTCCGCCTTTTGCAGAATGGATTGGAGCATGAACATGGCGAACGAGGTTTTGGTCGCCAGACCGCTGATGCCGGACATGTTGATGTGCGCGCCTTCCGGGCCGAGAATAAACTCCTGGTCAATATAGGCGACGGTGGACGCGCCGTTGCTCATTTTGATCAGACCGGCGGGGATTCGGTTTTTCTCGGCCATCGTGTCAATGCCAAGCGCCTCGTGAATGCCATCCGGCGAGGCGAACTCGACAAGCTGGTCGTTCTGGACCGGCATGTAGATTTCGCCGTTGTTGGAAAGGATGTTCACCTTCGCGACGTTTGTGCCGACGCGCGGGGTGTTGATGTTGTTGTCGTTCACGTCGCCGAAATTAGAAGAAGCAAAATTGGCGAGGTGATTGGGCGAATCGGTTTTGTGCTCAATCGTGGTGACCAAGCCGTAAGAGCGTGACGGATTTTCTGTGGGCTTGCCATCGACGATGGCGCGGCCAATGTGTTTCACCTGAACGATGTCGAAGGGGTTGACGATTTTCTCCGGTGCGAGCCAAAAATTGAATTTGTCGCTGGAATTGGCGTCCCGCTCGGTCGCGGACGTTTTGCCGATCACAACGGGTTGGGGTTGGTCTTTTTCGTCAGCCATAAAGTTACGTCAGTGGTTTGCGCTTCGGCCAGCGGATGGAGGCTAGTAAAACAGTTTCTGTGAAAAAATTGGCCTTGATGACGCGCTCAGCGGTGAACACGGGATAAAGGTGGGCGTGCCAGCGTTTGTCCAAGCCGTGCGGTGTGACGTTCCGCTCGGCGACCAACGCGGAACTCAAGCTGTCCGCAAGCTCGGCGGGGACCGGCTTGCCATCAGGTGTAGGAACTTCAACTTTGACCACACCCATCAACGGATAATCTACCTCCCCTTGCTGGCGCAGCCGGACATACCAGAACGCGACTTTGCCGCCGTGCGCAAAAAAGGCTGCCGTGCGGCAGCCGTATTCGAGATTCATCAGCAGTCGGCTGATGTCTCGGCGTTCCGTGCCCTTGTTGCCCTTACGAATTGAAAAAGTCGGAGTGCGGTCAAACGACTTGGCGACGCCAACCGTGCGGGGCAACTCAATGAACTCGCCGCGTCGCACGCCGCCGTCAATAATGGTCCATTCGTCCGGCCCTCGACGCTCCGCAAACTCAGTGATGAGACGAGTTTCCAGCAAGTGCATTTCAAAACGCGCCTTCGCGCCAGCCTTGTCGCGGGGGTCTTGGCGCGTCTTGCTCAAATCGTCCGGCACTTCGACGTCAATGACGCGGAACAGTTTGCTTTCCAGCTTGCGAAGTTCGGCGAGCAGGGATTCAGAAATGCCGCGCCCGCCAGTGTGAGGGACGAGCAGAAGAATCTGTCTTTCAAACTTCGCGACCTCCAACGACCCGTCCTGCTTGCGGTGCACGATGGCCGAACCGATTTGAGTCAACTCCAGCGGATAGGAGCGATCCCCTTCAATGACTGTGCCAAGAAAATACGTTTTGATTGAACCATCGCAGAAATACCGGAAGACATGCTTTTCGTCGCGGTAAACCGGGGGCGTCTTTCGGTAGAGGTTCCTCCAATCCGGCACGGGAGACTCCGCAAAATCTTGGAAACCATCCTGGGCGTCAGTTTTTGAGCCAAAGAATCGGTCGTCTGCTTCCTCGACGTCGGGTTTTGCCATGTCCTCAAAGGCGCCGCCAGTGGCAGGCAAAACACTTGCGTTCGAACCGATAAGTTCGATTGCAGGACCGAGAAAACTCAATGGCGAGGTCATCATTTAAGCCCGGCGAACGCTAAACAAATTGATATCGAATGCAAAGGGCGGATTGAAATGCCGTGAGTCAACTCATAACGCCCTGCTCCTCGTCAACAGCCCTTCGCACCTGTTTGTGTTGGTGGTTGTGTTGGTTCTTGTTCGCCATTTCTCGCCCTGTTTCACCTTGTTTCAAACGAAGACCGAAAAACCGTCCAATCTCAACAACCCCAACAAAAACGGCCCTGAAACGTGAGTTTCAGGGCCAGAAATTGGTTGCGGGGCTAGGATTTGAACCTAGGACCTTCAGGTTATGAGCCTGACGAGCTACCGGGCTGCTCCACCCCGCGTTCCAAGGGAGCTGTATATTGCCTCAGGTTTGCCGCAGTGCAAGAGCTTTCTGTAAAATCGTCACTTTCCAGTTCACCGCAACGCGTTGGAACAACGATCTTCACTGGCTTTGACGAGCGAGGACGAAGAGCAGGGCTCGGAATACACAACGCATGAGAATCCCGGACGTCTCGTTCCCGCGGATTGAACGGCAAGCGTCACTCGCGTTGCGCAAGCATGCGTCGGGAACTGAAAGCCTCGAGCAATTCGCCCGCAGTGATTCACCACCTGCACATGAAACCATCTGACTTCCGAGCGAAAAAATAAGAGGGGTGCTGTTTTTCAGACCCTCTCTTACCTGCCAAAGACGATTTCCGCCCGGCAACTCAGGCTCTTTCTGCCGAGCGCAGGATGCGAAGCAAAGGAAAGGCTGGAACCAGGACAAGCCATCCTTGTTCAAGGTTCCAGCGTGAGTTCCGCGCCATCCATCATGATGCCGGCGCTTCGGTTTCCTTCTTGGGCCGAGAGCCGGTGAGTTCGAATCCATAGTCGCCGAGCTTCGCAGTCTCGTTGCGGTACATCCCGACAAGGATGTCCCGCGAACGACGCACGAAGTCCGACACTCCGGCTGGATTCTCAATCAGAATGCGGCGTCGTTCCAGAACCTTGTCCAGCTCGACATACAATTGATTGATCTTGTCGTCCACCTCCTTCGCTTCCTTGATCAGCGGTTCGATTTTGTCCCACTCCAGGATGTTCAGAGGCGATTGCTTGCCGTTTTCCTTGTGCCCGCCGGCAATTGCCTGGGAGAGCGCAATGATTGCGGTGGGTTGTTTGGGAATGTTAATGCGTGTTTTAGCCATGTTTATCACCTGCCTTCTAGTTTGACGTTATATCGTCTTTATTGAAGACGACCGGCGAATCTGAAGGCATCAACTGTGCCAGAATAAATATGCGAATCATGTGCATTATATCCCTAAATGGTGGGGTCATAAAACGTGAGTTATAGCGCGTCGCAACCGTTTTTGTTACAAAGACTTGAACTTCATTATTCGGTTCCTGACCCAGTTGGGAGGTTTCGAGGAAAGATGTCAGCCCGAGAGGGGCTTTCGAGTTACCCTGACTCAGTGGTAGATGCCTGGGCTTAATTGTGAGACACAGCGGCATTTCCACATCCCAGAGCGTCCAATGCGTGGCGAGCCCCGATAAACGGATGCCGGTCTCATAATCCTAAAAACGCGAGAGAGAATTCGAGGAGTGCTGTAAAATCGTGATTCCGACGCGAATATCAGGAATTCAATCTGAATATTCGGTTATTCCTCCGTGAAATTTCATTTCCAATCTGAAAATCACGATTTCCGGCACGGCAATCACGATTCCAATGTGGAAATCGTAAAAACCAGGACGGATATCTCAAAAGCGAGATGGATATCGTGAATTCCTGGAGAGAGATCGTAAATTCCTTATCGATATTGTTCTGTACGACATGGAAATCGAAACTTCCGGATGGCAATTGCGATTTCCACACGTGTTGGCACTAAATCGCGCGGGTCAACCTATTCTACCCTCGGGCAAAGCAGAAGTCGCATGGGGGCGACTAGCACCACCTTTTTCCCGCCTGCGACGCACGAGCGGGAGGGGGGTTGGGGGAGAGGGTGCTCGGATTCGTTCTGCAGCGCGGCATCGTTCCCAACTTCAAAGACTCCTCCTCTCCCCGGCCCTCTCCTCCACTCCGAGTGGAAGAGAGGGAGTTCGAATGGGACCGCACAGGCAATTGTTTGGGCGCTCGGCCCACCGCATCATTCTCCCCTCGCCTGCGACGCAGGAGCGGGAGAGGGGCCGGGGGAGAGGGTGCTCTGATTCGTCTTGCTGGCGCGGCATCGTTCCAATTTCAAAGGCTCCTCCTCTCCCCGGCCCTCTCCTCCACTCCGAGTGGAAGAGAGGGAGTTCGAATGGGACCGCACGGCGTCATTCCAAAGGGCGCGCCGTACGGCATCTCTTTGCTGGCCCAATTTTCGTGTGATTCGTCTGTTTCGTGGCAGACCTTTTGTCTGCGTTTCCGGTTCGTCCTGCGCGGCCTCGCGCGTTGTTGTCCGCGATTCTTCTTGGCATCGCTCCCCTGCTCGCCTAAAACGTCCGTGCTCTTTGACACGGTGGGCGTTTGCTCACCAGTAACATAGCCAGGCGCAGGGAACCCCGTGAGATTCGGGGACGGTTGCGCCACTGTAACGGGTTACGAACTCCCAATACGCCACTGATCTTCGATCGGGAAGGCGGGAGCCAGGTTAATACCCGGAGTCAGGATATCGGCCTGGTTATGCTCGTCCGGCATATTGCTGAAGTGATCGCAGTCGTCCACGACTGCCTGACCACACTCAGCAACTGCCACTTCTCCGACAAAGAGAAGGATGAGGCCAGTCCTGAAACGCTGGTGCGGTTCAGGGTCGCTGAATGCCTTCATTCTCCGTTGCCGGGGTTGAAGGCGTTTTTGTTTTCGTCATCCTTCTCAATGCACACGTGTCATTCCGATCCGTGTTGCAGCGCGAACAAGACAAAGACAAATCGATTTCTCCCCGCGCTGGTCTCTCAACACCAACCCGTCCCCGGATCAATCCAGGGACATTTGAAAGATCAGCGCATGAAAAAAAACCGTTCCTTCGTTCTTGCCGTAATCGCCACAGTTGCCGTCGCATCAGCCAACGCGGAAACGTTGTCCGAAAACTTCGGTTCCGATCCATTCCAACGCGGGTGGGCCGCGTTTGGGAACACCAACCTGTTCCAGTGGAATCCAAGCAGTCAAAGCCTCGACGTCACCTGGAACTCCTCCCAATCCAACAGCTTCTTCTGGCATCCGCTCGGCACCATTCTGAACCGCGACGACGATTTTTCCTTTGCGTTTGATCTCCTGCTGCGGGAGGTCGGGCCAGCCAGTGAGTACGTCTCCGCATTTCAGCTTGCGCTCGGCATGCTGAACATCGACCAGGCGCAACAGCCAGGTTTTCTGCGCGGCAGTGGCTTCGACTCGCCGAACCTCGTGGAGTTTGATTATTTTCGGGCCGACGCGTTTTTTCCGGACACGGCCTTTCCGACAGCGATCTCGTCGAATATGGTGTTTAACTACAATCCGGGCCTGCAAAACTCCACGAACTACACGATTGCACTAGATACATGGCATCGGATTCAGATGACCTTCAGCGCTTCGAGCCAGGCGATCCTGCTGGAGATCACTCGCAGTTCCGACAACTCGCACGTGCAGGTGCTGCAGCCGCTGAACGAAACGTTCACCGACTTTCGCGTGGGAGCATTCTCCATCAGCAGCTACAACGATGGGGGCCAGTTTCCCGGGTTTGAAGGATCCATTCTCGCGCGCGGAAGCGTGGATAACATCTTGGTCATCACGCCAACCCCGCCGGTTCAACACCTCAGCAGTTTCACCAGCAATGAAACGGCGGGCGTGACATTCATGAGCCGGACAAATTTCAGCTACACGCTCGAACGGACGACGGATCTCCAGCACTGGTCGCCGACGGGCGTGTCAAAACCAGGAACTGGCGGGTGGCTGCAACTGGAGGACGAGATTGTTGAAACAATACACGCTTTCTACCGCGTGCGCGCGGTCCGGCCATGACGACCCAGAACAGAACGCCAACGCGCGGCGTCGTACCCGGGGTGAACCAACGGAGAACGTTTGAGGGGTTCACGTTGATTGAACTGCTTGTGGTTATCGCAATCATCGCGA
Organism: Verrucomicrobiia bacterium; assembly: GCA_035629175.1. Lineage (NCBI taxonomy): Bacteria > Pseudomonadati > Verrucomicrobiota > Verrucomicrobiia > Verrucomicrobiia bacterium. Next base: position 15,035 of record DASPIL010000084.1, read on the forward strand.
TTCTTGCCTCGCTGATTCTGCCCGCGCTGGCACGCGCAAAATCGGCCGCTCACCGCACGCGGTGCATCAGCAATCTTCACCAACTCGGAATCGCGGCGCAGCTCTACTGGGACGACCACCAGGGTCGATGCTTTCGGTGGCGCGAGTCGCCTCTCAGTGAACTCTACTGGATCGGTTCGATTGGATCAGGCAGAGAAGGCGAACGTCCTTTTGATCCGCGCCCGGGCAAACTCTTTCCTTATCTAAAGGGGCGCGGAGTGGAAGCATGCCCATCGCTTCAGGATTGCCTCCCTGAATTCAAACGAAAGGCAGGCGAACTGACTTACGGGTACGGCTACAACCGCGCGCTCTCCGAGGATTCGCCTGCGCGCGCGGACGTCCGCATATTGCAGATCACGCGCCCGTCCGAGTTCCTCGCGTTCGGGGACGCAGCCCAGGTCAACGACTTCCAGCCTCCCGCGTCGCGGACAAACCCGATGCTCGAGGAATGGTATTATCTGAGTTACACGTCGAACATGACCGCGGCGGCCTATTACCCGAATGGGCACTTCCGTCACAGTCGCCGCGCAAACGGCGTTTTCGTTGATGGACACGTCGCCATGGAAAACCCGGTGCCGGATTCCATTGACCGGAAACTGCCGCGCCAGGTCGTGGGGCAGTTTCGGCCGGAGATCCTGTTGCTTCGCGGAAACGCTCAGTGAGGGAGTGAATCGGGAACGCGCGGTACCGGACGATCTCCTGCTGGCGTCGAATCCTGCAGGGCGTCGTGATCCAGCGGATGTTCCTCCTGCTGCCAATGCTCGGAAACCTTCCCGTCCCAGCACGCGAGGTTCACGGGATAGACCTCGGGATCGAAGATCACGTGATAGAAGTGCCAGACGACGATCGCGAGACAGGCGAGAATCGCTTCGTAGTAATGGATCGTCAGCGCCACATCGACAAGCCAGCGCGGCAGAAATTGCGTCACATCAATTTTGAACCAGATCATCAATCCCGTCACTCCCATGATGATGGTGCCCCAGACGACGGCCCAGTATTCCATTTTCTCAGCGTATCCGAATCGGCCGATGAGCGGCTTGGAGCGGCTCAAGCCGAACAGATAACGGACCGAACCGAAAACGTCTGAAATGTCACGCATCGTGGGAAACAGATCCCTGACAAGCCTTCGCCCGTCGCGGGTTGTGGCGAGATAGATGATGTGATAGAGCCCGACAAGCAGCATGATCACACCCGCGACGCGATGAGTCCAGCGGCGCACCGGTTCGCTGGAACCCATCATGCGTGCCAGCCATGAGTCCGGAAATTTGAGCGCGAATCCGGATAAGGCAAGGACGATGAAGCTGATGGCAAGAAGCGCGTGCTGCCAGCGTTGCGACAGTGTCATTCGCGTGATCGGGCGGCCGCCGCCCCGCAGGTGGGCAGCGATCTTCCTGTAAAAGAGGAGCCCGTTGTGCACGACCATCCCGCCGATCACGACGAAGATCATGATCAGGTAGATTTTTCGCACCCACCAGTTCGCCTGGCTTGAAATGTCCGAAGCGCTGGTGTCGGACGCGATATCAACATGGATCTTGCTGAGTGCGAATTTCTGATTTGCGCCTGGATGACATTTGCCGCACGTGGCCACCAGGTGATCGGGATGAATCGTTGAGTCAGGATGGGAGGACGGAAGGATCTTGTGATACCCGTGGCAGCTCCCGCAGTTCGCTGCCAATGTCGACCCGTATTGCACTGCCAGGCCGTGGTAGCTGTCAAAGAATGTGCGAACGCGATCCTTCGGAAGGTTGTATCGGGTGTTCAGGCGTTCGGACGCGTGGCAATTACTGCAGATATCCTGCGAAATGGTAAGCCCTGAAGTTTGCTTCAATCCCTGGATGCGATGTTCGTAATGGCAGTCAGTGCAGGTGGGGGCATCGCGTTCACCGGCCGCCGCGGCCTTTCCATGAATGCTTGAAGAGACGTCCGCAACCTCCTTTTCATGGCAGGCACCGCAGGTTTCGCCCTGCCGCGAGAAATGCAGCGGCGAATGAACCGAAGTATGCGGCAGCACGTTGTGCGCATCATGGCAATCGGTGCAGCCCGGCGCCTGCAAATCTCCTGACCGCGCGGCAATGCCGTGGACGCTGGCTCCATAACTCTCCGTCTGGAGCGCATGACAAGATGCGCAATCGACCGGCCTGGCGGACTTGCCGTCGTCGGGATGATCACCGCTGATGTCGCTGTGGCAACTGATGCACGAGTTCGTGGTGTGCGCAGACAGTGCGAGTTTCGACTGGTCAACGAACAACGAGATTGCCCGCCCCGCGGTGTTCGTCCTGAACAGCGTCTGGTCTGAATGACAGTCAAGACAGTCGCTGTCCTTGAGAGCCCCCAAAGAACTGGATGAGATTGAGAAGGTTAGCGTTGCGAACCACGCCAACAGCACTGCAAGTCTGAACCGGATAACCATAGCGTGGAAACCCTGCGCGAGCGGTGAGTAATCCTCTCGGCTGCCCTTGCCCTATGCTTCCCATAATTTGCAAAAAACCAACCCGCGGATTGAACCGTGCGAAGCAAAATAGTTTGAGCGGACAGCTGTCCCCCGGCCTGAAAGCCGGGGACAGCCGCTCCCCACCTTGCGCGACTAGTGCAGCAATCGCGTCGCCATGGCGTAAATGATCAGCAGCAGCAGGATGACCCCGAGCCCAAAGAAAAAGTATCCGAACGAGCGCGCAATGCTCTTCCAGCTTTCCCACTCGTCCTTTACGCGATGCTGCTCAAGCCGGCCTTCGCGGACGAGGCGGTCATACCAGCGTTTGCGTTCATGCAGCATTTCCGCCTTCGAAACACGGCCGGAGAAGATCACGGTATCCATCGGGAACTTCTCAATCCGGAAATGCGTGTTGAAGAAATGGATGGAGAAGATGAAGCCTGACGCGAGCAACGCCTCATCCGAGTGAATGATCAACGCGACGTTGATGGTCCAGCCCGGCAGGAACTGTGTGAAGAATTCAGGGAACCAAAGGATCATCCCTGAGGAGCCAATGATGAACACACCCCAGAACACTGCGAAGTAATCGAATTTCTCCCAATACGTCCAGCGGTCGAACTGCGGCTTCTCGCCCTTGCCGAAGAACCATTTGTTGTGCGCGACGAAGTCCTTCCAGTCCTGCCAGGTCGGCATCATGGAATCCGGTCCGAAGAGGACCGCAATCAAACGCTTGAACTGGAGTTTGCCAGTGGCAGGATCACACACCTTGTGCCGCCCCTTCCATGATTTCGCGATCAGCGACGCGACGTGCAGGCCGAAGTACAGGAACGTTACGACAGCGCCAAATCGGTGCAGAGTACGGGCGGTTTCGGCGCCGCCGATGACATTGAACAGCGACCTGGCCCAATCCGTGTAATAGAACTTGAGCGGCATGCCGGTGATGACCAGCAGCAGGAAACTCGAGACCACGAGGAAATGAAGGAAGCGCTCGAACGGCACGAATCGCGTGAACCATTCGTCGCCTGTCTGCGTGCTGGCCTTTGCTTCGCGGAATTTTTTCGAGTCATGCAGATAGAGCCACACCGCGCGAAAGAGCCAGACAATCGTGTGCAGCCCAAAAAACGCGAAGACGCTGATCAACAGGCCAGTCATCGCAAGGAACACGACATGCAGGACAGGATAATTCTCGCGATCCAGCGGATTTGCGTGCGGCTTGTAATCGGTGAAGCCCATTGTGGCATCGGGATGACACGCCTGGCAGGTTGCGAGGATGTTCGTCTGTGACAGCCGCGACGCGGGATTCGAGTGCGGAAGAACGTCGTGGTGGCCATGGCAGTCATAGCACGCCGCCACATCGGGTGCGACGTTTGGCTTGCCCAGCGCCATCGCCTTGCCGTGATACGTGTCGCGGTAATGCTCCAAGCGATCCTGATGGCATTTGCCGCACCGCTGGTCGCTTACCATCTTGAAGTGCCCGCTCTTCGGAGTCTCCACCTCATGCGCCGTGTGACAGTCCGTGCAAACCGGCCCGCGCTTATCGCCGCTCATGAGCAACTGGCCATGGACGCTCTTGTTATATACCTCCTCCACGCCGACGTGGCACTTGCCGCACGTGCCGGCAACATTCGCATGATGAATTGGCGAATCGCGATCGACGCCGCGCTTGATGTCATGGATGCCGTGGCAATCGCTGCAGGAAGGCGCGACGATCAACCCCTTTTCGAGCAGCGCAACTCCGTGGATGCTGTCCCTGTAATGCGCGGCAGCTTCCGGGTTCTTCATCCGGTATTCGTCGGTTAATCCGGCGTTACTGTGACACTTCGCGCAGGTCTGCGGCAGGTTCATCTTGAAGACCGGCGAATCCGTTGCCTTCACCGGTCCAATGTCATGGCTGCCGTGGCAGTCCCAACAATCGGCGGCGTCCGATGCGCCCAGTTGGTGGCTGAGGCCATGGATGCTAAGGTCATACTGTTTCCCGGCTTCTTCGTGACAGCTTGCGCAATCAGGCCGCGGCAGCTTGCTTTCGTGAACCAGATCCTTGATGCCAACATGACAGTCGATGCAATCGAGCCCTGCGTGAATGGACTTCGCAAATGTGTTGGTGGCGAAAACGAGCGAAACTGTTTTCCCGGCCACCACTCGCGTGGTCGTGGGATCCAGATGACAGTCGAGGCAGTCAGCGTTCGAGATCTTCTCGGCCGCCATTGCTGGGGTACCAGCGGCGAACAAGAGGACGGCGGCGCACGAAACCAGTTTGACGAGCACTTTCGTTGGCTCGGCACGAAGCCGCGCCGCGATGTTAAACGATGCTATAACAAGAGGAGGGAGATAGCAGGCTAGCATTGGAGTGGGAAGGACATGGAACTATGGTCCGCCTGTGTGACAGTCGTTGCACGAGCCGTCGACCTCGTCGCCAGGATGTTTAAACGGCTGCCCGTTTGGTGAAATCAGATTCAATTCATCGCCCGCTCCCTGCGCGAGGATCGTATGGCAGGAGACGCAATCGCTGGCTGGAATCTTTCTCTTTCCATCGGCTGAGGCATGCTTGCCGTCATGGCAGCGAAAGCAGCCCGGCCAGTCCTTGTGCCCGATGTTTTCCGGGTAGGCGCGCCAATCCACCTTCATGTCAGGGAAGAAGTTCTGGGTGTAGATCGTCTGGACTTCCTTAACGAGGCGGTCCGCCGTTGCGCGGTCTGAATAACTGGCACGCAGAGACGCGGCAATCGCTTCGAGCGCCTGGTTTTCGCTCGTGTATTTTGCCGCCAAAACCTTCACGGCATTCGACTTCACCCAGGGAACCGCGGGATCAATCTTGCCAATGCTCATCGCCAGATCGACTGCATCGTTCGGGGACCGATAACGATGCGAAGGACGGTTGTGGCAGTCCATGCAATCCATCTGTCGGATTTCCATGGCGCTCACGTCGTTCGTAAAGCGCGGAAGCCGGTACTCCGTCACGTTACCCTGCGGATCTGTGACCTTGACCCAGGGAATGGTTTGCCTGCGATCATCACTCGCGACGTATTCGATCTTATTGTCCTGGCTTACGTGCCAGTGAATGCCGCCGGGCGTTCCGTGGGCGGGATCTGCCCCTCCGACCTTCAGGGAAAGCCGCACCGCGTAGGCCGTATTGGTTTCATCCGCCAGGTAATGCTGGTAAACGCGATCGAGATTGCCGCTGAATTTGTTCGGCCAGTGACATTGCTCACAGGTCTCGCGGGCCGGCCTCAGATTCCGAATAGGCGTCTTGATGGGCCGATCGTAGTCGCCCGTCATCACGCCCATCAGCTGGTGCATCCCGTTCATTTTAGCTTGAACGAATGCATGCGCTCCATGGCCGACGTGGCATTCCACGCACGACACGCGGGCGTGCGGTGAATTCTGATAGGCAGTGAATTCCGGCTTCATCGGCACATGGCATGCCTGGCCGCAGAATTGGTTGGATTCACTGATGTTATAAGTCTGGTAACTTCCAATTGCGGTGCAGAGAAGAAATACGACGCTGCAGGCAAAGAAAATCCGCAACTTGCGGCGATCAGCCGGCCGCGAAAGATCGACTGCGAGCAGGCTCGGCGGGTCGCCTGCATTGGCGGCGCGCGAGCGCCGGCGCTGCCACCAAACTCCTGCGGCCATCATTCCCAGCCCGAGAAAGAGAAACCCGGGAGCGATCACATAAGCAAGGATTCCAAGATACGGGTTTCCATTCTGATCCACGAGATCGAGAGCAAACAACAGGAGAAAGGCAAAGAAGCTTCCGAGCGCCACGACGGCGCCGGCATAGCTCAGCCAGTTTTTGAAATATCGGGTTTGGGTTGGGTGAGTTGGGTTGTTCATTTCTGGGTGCGGGACGCTGAGGACGTCCCGCATTGAGTGGGTGCCGGAAATCCGGCTTCTACTTCTTGAGCGTCCGCATATAGGCGATCATTGCCTTCGCATCCGCTTCCGTCACTTCCGATGGCTTCATCAGGACCTTGCCGTCCTTGTCTTTAAGCCCATCCCTGATGGCTTTTACGCCTGCTTCGTCAGTGAATTCACCCTGAGCTTTGGCCGTGGAATAATCCTTGGCGCCCAGCTTCTGGCCCATTTTGGTGTCGCCTTTGCCCTCTTTGCCATGGCACTTGGCGCACTGTTCGTCATACATGGCCTTCCCATCCGCCCCGCTGGCAGTCCAGGCGGTGAGCGACGCCATGGCGATCGCTAGCACGAGTATTTTCTTCATAGGTTGAATACGATCCCAGCGCTGTCCCGGATCGCTCTCCGCTTCCCCAGCTTCGAGTCCAGGAGGCCCGCCAGTTTCGTGCAAAGATTGTTATTGGCGGATCGCGAGGGCAGCATTGCCGTTCTTGTCAAACGCTGGACATCTATTGGGAAAGCCGTGCGACGCACAGGTTTTCCAGCGTCCAGAATGAACCGGCAGGAGCCGAGCCCGATGGCGGCGGATCACCGACACCGGGGCTTCTGCAGGCATCAAAACGCCGGTGAAACCTTTCTCCAAAGGCGTTCACTTCTTTAACGTGCGCAGATACGCCACGACACCCTTGACCTCGTCGTCGCTAAGTCCCTCACTCGGCTTCATGACAACCTTCCCGTCCTTGTCAGCGAAACCTTCTTTGACAGCCTTGACGGCGGCCGCATCTGTAAGGGCGTCCTGAACACTGGCGGATGAGTAATCCTTCACCCCGAGTTTCTGCCCCATTTTGGTTTCACCCTTTCCTTCCGCGCCGTGACACTTGGCGCAGCTCTTGGTCCATACTTCCTTGCCATCAGCAGCTGAACTGTTCAGCAGGGAGACGCAGAGGAGACCGGCTATCAGGATCATTTTTTTCATAACATTTTTCTTTAGGAATAGTGAATGGCGTTTACGAGGTGAGCATCGGCAAACGGTCTTATGGGCACTACGCGACCATTGGCTAACAGTCACCGCATTTTGACTTGCCGTTCCAAAATCCGCTTGAAGCGCTGCGCGGCCGGACTTCTGAACGTCGACGAATTCGAACTCAACCGCATTTGCAGGATCGGAGCTGAGCGTTCAGAGATCGAGAGAAGCGGCGCACCATTCAACGAAGTATCCGCATAACATCGGCAACAACGGCACGCATGTGGACGCGCTGCTCGAGCTGCACGCAAAAAACGCGCATCAATTGGCAAGGCTCGTGTAGTAAGTGCGTGACTGCAGGCCTACGGTGATTTCAACGTGGAACAAATCAACCGACAGTCCGGTGCGGAGCTGGGTTACCCGAGAAAAGCAAAGCGATCTCAAGCCGTTCGCGCTGCTCGCACTCACGAGACGACTTTCGGCTGTCCGCGCGACTTCCTTGACAACCGTTTTGTATACACCGTCGTTTCGTCCCGTGCCCGCGGCCTGACTGTCGGGGTCAACTTGAATCCGGACAAGCAGTGCAACTTCGGCTGCGTCTACTGTGAAGTTCACCGGAACGAACCCGCTCGCGAGCGGTCGTTGAGACCCGACGTGATGGCCCACGAACTTCGCCGCACGTTAGCCTTCGTCCTCGCCGGGCGCCTGCGGGAACGGCCGTGGTATCGAACGTTGCCGGATGAACTTCTGCAGCTGCGCCACGTTGCGCTGAGTGGCGATGGGGAACCGACGTTCGCGTTGAACTTTGTGGAAGCCGTTCAAGCGGTCGTGCACGTCCGCGCGCTTGGCGGATTTCCATTCTTTAAAATGGTGCTGATTACCAACGGCACCGGCCTTCACGATCCCTATGTGCGGCGAGGGCTGAAGGTTTTCACGCGCTCAGACGAGATTTGGATCAAACTCGACGGAGGCACGCAGGCATACCTGAACAAGGTGGACAGGCTAAGTGTGCCGCTCGAGCGGATACTGACAAACATCGCTTTGATCGGGCGGGAAAGGCCTGTTGTGATTCAAAGCCTCTTCCCTGCCATCAATGGTGAGGAACCGCCGCTCGAAGAAATTGAACAATATGCGCAGCGATTGAAGGAGTTGCGGACCAACGGTGCCCAGATATCTCTCGTCCAGATTTATTCCGCAACGCGTCCAACGCCGAACTCAGCATGCGGACATCTTCCGTTGCGGACTTTGTCGCGCATTGCGCAGACGGTCCGACAGGCTTCCGGCCTGAGGGCAGAAGTCTTTTAAATTAACACGCCGGCCCATCCGGGCTCCTCCTCGAAACCGGCCTGCGAGACCAAGCGCAGGCCGGATCTTCTCCAACCCTGCGTCACGTTTCTAAATGAGCTTTGGCTGGCTGGCGGCTGGGAAACACCCGACCAGTTGGACGAGGCACTCAAAGCTGGCAGGCTTCACGAAGAACGAGTTCGCGCCCGCAGCCATCGCGCGGGATTTGTCATCGCGGGAAAGGGATGACGTGAATACCAGGATGGGAAGTCGCTGAAATTCCGCGCGGGCGCGCACCCATTGCAGAAGATCGAAACCGTTCAAGCTGGGCAGCCGCAGGTCCAGGATGACGATATTCGGCAGCGGATGGGCGGCGCGGTCCGCAAAGGCGCCTCCGCCGGCCAAATACTGCATTGCTTCCTCGGCGTCTGACACGCGTTGGACCGACACCGCAATGCACGCGCGTTCGCACGCCTTGCGCAGCAGCAATGCATCGTTGTCGTCGTCTTCAACGTGCAGGACAACCAGTGGTTTTGAATCGTGCCGGGCCACAACAATCGGATTCCGCAGGGCTCGCGCGCACTTCTGACGCACAGCGGTGCCCGACACAGTATCACTACAAGGAGGGGTGTTCCTTCAAGCAGGTATTCACCCGATGATCAATTGGCCCGCGGCCCGCTGACGAATTGCGCAAAGGATTCCGCCAGGCGAACCAGCGCTTCAAAGCCGAACGGCTTCACATAAAAACCCGAGGCACCATGTTCGAGGGCGATTTCGCGATCGCCCGGCTCCCGCGAGACGGTGAATACCAGCACCGGGATCTCTTTGAATCGCGGATGCCGTCGCGCCCATTGCAGGAATTCTATGCCATTCATCCCCGGCATTCGAAGGTCGAGAACGATAAGGTCGGGAAGCGGATGCTGCGTGCGGTCGGCGAAAGCGCCTTCCCCCAGCAAATACGAAATGGCATCGGCGCCGCTGGACGCTTCATGAAACTCAGCGGGCAGGCCTGCAGCCTGGCAGGCCCGCGCCAGCAACACAGCTTCCTCGTAACTGTCCTCCACCTGGAGAATAATCAAGCGACGCATAAAGTTCTCACCGGGTCGTTGCTCCTTACGTAATCACACGATGCAGGCGCTTGCAATCGGGTGGCATCAGAAGAGGGACAAAGCACGCGATCATCCGCGCACGGCGCCAATCCACATCGATCCGGGTAAAAGCCCGAGGAAGGTTGTTACCCGAGAGGACGAACACCGCCCTGCAGGCGATTGTGTCACTGCTCTTGTAAACGCTCGCGAGTCAACCAGCGGAAGCCATCATCAATGTGAGAAACACAACCAATGAGCGCGTAATGAAGAACTCTGAGCACATTCTACTCGCCAAAGACAACGAAACCGACGTGATGCTCGTTCGCCGCGCGATGAATATCGCGGGACTTCGCGCGAGCTTGCAGGTGGTGCGCGATGGCCAGCAGGCCGTGGATTACCTGGCGGGAATCGATGGTTATTGCGACCGCGTGCTGCATCCGTTTCCCAAGCTGATGCTCCTCGACCTGCAGATGCCGCGCCTCGACGGGTTCGAGGTTTTAAGGATCGTCCGGACCGACCTTCATTTTACGCACCTGCCCGTCATTGTGCTCACCAGTTCAGAAAATCCTTCCGACATCAAGCGAGCCTACGAAATGGGGGCCACGTCGTACTTTCGCAAACCCGACAACGTCGAAGGCCTGGATGAAATGATCCATGTCCTGCACGCGTATTGGTTGAAGTTCAACCACTTTCCAGATTGAACATTAAAGCCGTTGCGTGACGGTCCCGTAGCTGCGGATTCTCCTCGGAATCTGTGGGTACTCTCCGACCCCTTTAGCAGGTTTTCACCCACTAACACCTGTTGCCCTCGTTTGTACGCTGGCGTCGGTTTTGTCGGAAAGACTCACTGACCATTCTGCATGAACGAAGGATTTGAAACAGACGCCGGGCGAAATACCTCGCACAACGGCAACACAGCGCCGGGAAACGCACGGACAAACGGACACGCACACCGCAATGGACAGGCCGTCCAGGGCGGATTCGATGTCTGGACCGTTGCCGATATTTTAACCCACCGCTGGCACTGGCTTGTGATCGGCGGGATCCTCGGTGCTGCGGCGTTCTTCGCGCTGGGTTGGGTGTACCTCATCAAGCCCAAGTTCACTGCGACAGTGCAGTTGCTTCGCTACGAACCGCCGGGCGGCAGTGATGCCATAACCGGATCGGCGCTGAGCACGGAGACCTTCGCCAGCCTCATTGCGTCGCCCGACCTCCTGCGCGAAGTCGGCGCCGCGCTGCAGCCGCCGATCCCCCCGGAGCGGCTGGTCAAACAAATGAAGATTGATCCGCAGCCCGACTCGGATCTCGTGAAGGTGCTCGTTGCGGCCGGCGATCCTGCATCCGCGGTGAAGATTGCCAACCTTTATGCTGAGCGGACAGTGGCGTACACGAAGGATCTGCAGTCCAAAAAAGCGGCAGAGCTGGCCAATAATTACCTGAAACAACAGGTCCTTGAAATGGACAAGGACATTGGCGCGCTGCAGAACGAGTTCAAAGGGTCGGCAATGCCGGCGCCGATTTCAAACAAGCTCGAGGAGGTCAGCGGAAACCTGAACGCGCTGAACGCCAACCTCGCGTTAACGTCCCGTCCCTCGTTGTTAACGCTGCGCCTTTCCGAAAAACTCCAAACCTCCCTCGCGGAATTGTCCGAGCTGACGTCCAAGTACACCGACCTTCACCCCGCCGTCGTCCAGAAGCGCGATCAAATCAACCTGCTGCAGGAGCAGATCAAATCCTCTGCGCAGAACACCGATCCGCTTTCCCCGACCGGTCTTGCAAGCATCGGGCCTGGCGGACAAAACGCATACGATCCGAACCGCGATCTCATTCATGGAAAACTCCGGGCGCTCGAGGATGCGCGGATCGGACTCGCGAATCGGCAGCGTGAGGCGGAATTATACGCAAGCAATCCTCCCGGCATGGTCCGCGTGTTTGCACCCGCCAACCTGAAGACCGTGCAATCAAATCATCGCCGTCTGAAAACAGGTATCGTGACCATCTTCGGCGGCTGCATGGGCATGGCCCTGAGCCTTGGCCTGATTCTCCTGACGGAAGCATTCGATCGGCGGCTGCGAACGGCGGACGATCTCAAGCGCGTCACAAAGCTTCCTGTCTTAACCACACTCGGGGATTTGAACTCGATGGCAGAGAAGGATCGCACCCAGTGGGCTTTCCGCAGCTGGACGCGCCTGCAGGGCAAACTCAGCCGTTCCCAGAACCATGGACTCGTGTGTGGCATCACGTCATCCAGCGAAGGCGAAGGCCGTTCGACCTGGATCAAGTTGTTGTCGGAAGCCGCGAGCCTGAGCGGCTTCAGGGTGCTGACGATCGCGACGCGGCCGTCAACTCATATTGGCTCTCCTCCCCAATTGACGGATGAACCTGCGAATGAACCGGCTCCTATGAACTCTCGCGAAGAGAATCAGGTTGCAACCATCTCGAGCAACGTGCTCGCCACACCCGCGCAGGTGACCGAGCAACTCACGGATCCCAACTCTCAGCCAGTTGTCCACATTCCCCTGCCCGGCTGGGTATGGAACCTGGATCGACGGCGCGAATGGCGTGATGCGCTGGAGCAGTGGAAGCAAATCGACAACCTTGTGATTTTTGTCGAGCTGCCGCCGGCATCGATCCCCGAAGCTGTGCTGTTGGGCTCCAATCTGCCGAATGTCATCTGGCTGGCTGACAGCGGAACCGCGGATGCTGCCGAAACGCGGGCGCAGATTCAAACCCTTCGTGACGCCCGCGCGAACCTGGTAGGAGCCGTGCTGAATCGCGCGACGAATGGATCGCTGAAGAGCCACTTCCCCCGATGGATGGGATGTCTTGCGGTGCTCGCAATGCTGATGAACTTTTCCGGCCAGGCGCAAACGTCCACGCTCCCGGTCGAGGCACCTCCGGAGGAACGGCAAGCCACGCCGGCGTTGGTCACCCGAACAAATCTTGGATTCTCGGTCACCAGTCCGATTCATCGTGCGGAATGGCAGCAGCGCCTCACGCTGGGGCCGGGCGACGTCTTATCATTCGGACTTTATGGCGAGCCGCTGCTTAACCGGATGGAAGTTGCGGTCGGGCCCGACGGGCGTGTGAGTTACCTGGAAGCGCAGGATATCCTTGTTACTGGCCTCACGGTGGATGAACTGCGGCAGCGCTTTGATGATGAACTTGGCAAATTCCGGCGTGTTGCACGGACGATGATTACTCCCGTAACTTTCAAGAGCAAAAAGTATTACGTTCTTGGCAAGGTGGTTCAACGTGGCGTGTACACGCTCGACCGTCCAACAACGGTGATCGAGGCCATCGCGCGGGCCAAGGGACTTGAGAACGGCCTGGTGGACAACAACACAGTCGATCTGGCGGACCTTTCGCGAAGTTTCCTGATGCGCCGCGGCGAACGCATCCCTCTCAATTTCGAAAAGCTATTCAACCAGGGTGACCTGTCTCAGAACATTCAGATCGAGCCGGACGATTACCTTTACTTCCCATCAGGCAGCGTGCAGGAAATTTACGTGGTCGGCGAAGTGGGTCTGCCGGGAATGGTGGTCCATCGGCCTGACAGCACGACCCTCACCGCAATTGCGAATCGCGGCGGATTCAATGAGAAGGCATTCAAGTCCCGCGTGCTCGTGATTCGCGGTTCCCTGAACAACCCCGAAACGTTTGTGGTGGACGCGCTGGGCGTGATGAACGGGCGCAGCAAAGACATGACGTTGCAGCCGCGCGATATCGTCTATGTGAGCCATCGCCCGTTCTACAAGGCTGAAGATCTCCTCGATATGGCCACAGTCGCATTTATCCAATCGATTGTAACCACGTGGGTAAGCGCCGACGTGCTGTCGCCGGTGGATTAATTTGAAGCGATTGCATACCCGTCTATGAACAAAACACTGTACACAATTGCCGCCAGCGCAGTGCTGATGGCTTCCCTCGCTGGCTGCGCGCACAGGAACGCTACGTTCAACTCGCTCGATTCCGCTGAGGCCCCGAAAGCTGCCGCTCCGGAAATGGTGACTGTAACGAATCATATCGATGCGGCGTGGCTGGCGGCGCCGACCAATCTCTTCACGCTCGGGCCTGGTGACCGGCTTGAGATTGAACTGCTGGACGAGCCGGCATCGAAAAGCACAACCGTCGTGGGACCCGACGGCAAATTATATTTTAACCTGCTTCCCGGCCTCGATGTTTGGGGGCTTTCGCTGGGTCAGGCGAAGCAGTTGATTGAGCAGAACCTCGCCAACTACATTCGCGGAACGCCGCGCATCAACATCACTTTGCGCGAAGTGGCGAGTCAAAGGGTCTGGATTCTCGGCCGCGTTCAGGCGCCGGGAGTTTACACCATGTCAGGTCCAATGACGCTGCTGGAGGCTATTTCAGGCGCGGGCGGATCGCTGACGTTTGCCGGCGCTCGCGAAGTGAGTGGCGGGCCTTTGGGCGAGGATCTTGCAGACTTGAAACGCAGCTTCATCGTCCGCAATGGAAGCCTTCTCCCCGTCGATTTCGACCGTCTCCTCACCGAAGGCGATCTTTCCCAGAACATTTACCTGCAACCCGACGACTTCGTTTACTTCGCTCCCGCGTTTGCGCGCGAGGTCTATGTGCTTGGCGCGGTGGTGCAGCCGAGGCCGGTTATCTACCACGACGGATTATCCCTGGCCGGCGCCGTAGCAGGAGCTTATGGAACGGTTCGTGACGCTTACCTGAACCACGTGGTGGTGGTGCGCGGTTCCGTCAGCCAGCCTGAGGTTGCGGTCGTGGACTACAAAGCGATCGTCAATGGACGCGCGGCGGACGTTGCGCTGCAACCCCATGACATCGTGTATGTGCCATTCTCGCCGTATCGCTATTTGCGAAAGTATGCAGAGATCGCATTGAACACGTTTGTGAATTCCGTTGCCATCAATGCGGGAACCCGGCTGGGACCGCGCCCGGCAGCAGGGGTTGGCGCGGGCGTGTTTATTCCCGTCGGCAGCGGCATTCAGATCACACCGCCAGCGGCTCCACCGATTCGGTGACCGCGCCTTGTCTCAATCTCCGGCGGCTTCCGAAAGATGCCGCCGTTTTGTTGTACATCTTCCAATGCCCCGGAGTGAGCACGGCTCGGATGAACTCTGTTAAACGCTTCGAAAAAGCCCGGCCGAAGTTGTTTTTGACCAATGCACAAACGTAAAACTTCCCTACAGTAAATACCCCATCTCGGTAATAATCAGGATTGACGCTCCTACACCTTTGCTGAAGACTCGCTTCACTCAAGCGAACCAGGCCAACATTCCAGTTAACCGTGGTGTCTAGTCGGCGTATGCGTAAGACTCAAGATTTTAAGGCGGTGAGAAGGTGGGCTTTTCTGTGCTCCTTGGCTTTCCTCCAATTTAACCCCTCGGCGCCTGTCGCTCATGCGGCGATGCTGCAAACAGGCCAGCCAGATTTAGTCAATTGGGTCTATGGGCCCGGGCTGGCCGACGTCGGGCCTGCCGCCCAGATTCAGGTTCCGCAAGGTTTCCGCTTTGCGAACGCCGCCGATGCCGCGATTCTTCTTCGAGCAGGCGGCAATCCCACACCGGCGACTCTCGCCGGACTGCTGATGCCGACGAGTTCGGGATACATGGTGGTGTTCGAGTACACGCCCATCGGCTACGTAAAGACTGGCGACCGTGAAAAGGTGGATTCCGAGAGCGCACTATCGGCGCTGCAGAACAGCCTGCGGGAGCAACGCAACACGGCCACGCTTGAATGGGCAAAAGCTCCGATTTTCGATGGATCCCGCCGCAGCCTTGAATGGGCGGTCGCGGTAACGACTGGCCAGCGAAAATCCGTGAATCACACGCTGCGTCTGCTGGGCCGCGAAGGTGTCTTGGACGCCATTGCAATTCACAATTCCGGTTCGGCCGCGGCGATTCCGCTGAAGCAGTTGCTGGCGGGAGTGACATTCAAGCCGGGTTTTGCTTACAACGACTATCGCAAGGGTGATCGCGTTTCGCAGCACAGGCTGTCGGATCTCGCAGCCTCCGAGGCCCCCGCGCCCTACACCGCCCGGCTTTCGTATCTTTGGCCAAGCATCGGAGGCGGCACTGCGGTGCTGATTGGATGCAGCGCGCTAATCGTGGCACGCCGGCGGCATCGCACACGTCGTGTGCGGTCTGGTCCCGGTCCCGTCCGCATCTTGCTGAATGCAGCTGCATCGCGGCGCCTTGAGTATTCCTATCCCGGCCACACCAATGGAAGTCACAATGGCTCGGCGAACGGAAACGGAAGCACGAATGGAAATGGGCATTCGAACGGAACCAATGGGAATGGAAAGCTCCGCCGCCGCCGCACCTTCGACTACCAGCGCTTTTATTCCGATCTCATGTCTGAGGTTTCAGACCGCTCACAGGTGAGCCCCGCGATTCCAGCCCGCCGCGTTGCCACGGCTCCGATTGCCACCGTCAACAAAGCTGAGCCGGAATTGAATTCTGCGGTTGCCAATCTCGGATTGATTGATCATCAGAAGCGCCTCATTGAGGAGCAGCAGCGCCTGATTCGTGAGCAGGCAAAACTGATTGAAGAGAAGACCCGCTTGATCCAGGAGAAGAACCAGGTGCTGGACAAACAGGCTGAACTTTTCGGCAACATTTTCTAGGAATGTCTGCGTATTCTTCGGGCGTCTCAGAACCGCTCCGAATCGTCGCAACAGCTCTTAAACCCTAACCCTACCAACTGGGTAAAAGCCCGCCTCTAAACAGGCGGGCTTTTCGCTTTTTTTCTGTCAGCCGAACACTGACAAAAAAACATGGCGCATGTCCGACAGGATAATGCGCCTCTCTCCGATTTCTGCACTGAACCACAACCGGCACCGTGGGCGCGCTATGTGGAACAGATTTAGTGCAATTTTTGGCCTGGTGGCGTTTTCCCTCGCAGCGGCACCGGCCGTCGACGTTAACAACACCATGGAATATGCGGTCCAGGTGAGCGCCCGAACCGAGATGACCCCGGCGCAAATCACGCTGGATTGGGTTCAGGACTCTGCCGTTGCCCCGGAAAGCTATACGCTTTTTCGCCGCTCGCCCAATTCCGACTCGTGGGGCGATGGCATCACGCTTCCTGGTTCGCAAACCTCGTTTGTCGATGAAGGCGTTTCAGCCGGCAGCGCTTACGAATACCAGATCGTGAAGAAGACCCGCGGTTACACCGGCTACGGATACATCCAGGCCGGCATTCGCGTCCCCGTTGAAGAATATCGTGGAAAGCTCCTGCTCGTTGTCGACAACACCCATGCTGCCACTCTTTCAACCGAGCTCGAACGATTGCGCCAGGATATCACCGGCGATGGTTGGACTGTGATCCGCATTGACGTGGATCGGTCCGCTACGGTGGAAGCAGTGAAAGGCCAAATCAAGGCGCAGTACGATCTCGATCCGTCGAATGTCAAAGCCGTGTTCCTCTTTGGACACGTTCCGGTTCCCTACTCTGGCAACATTGTTCCCGACGGCCATTACCGCGAACACGAAGGCGCATGGCCTTGCGACGGTTATTACGCTGACATGGACGGTGTCTGGACGGATCAGACGGTTGATGTGCGGATCGCGAACGATTCCCGAAATCACAACACGCCTGGTGATGGAAAGTTCGATCAATCGATCTTCCCGTCTGAATTGGAACTGATGATTGGCCGTGTGGACCTGGCGAACATGCCGGGCCGGCTGAGCGCGCAGGGCACCCCGACGTTTCGCGACGAATGTGAACTTCTCCGCAATTACCTGAACAAGAATCATGGATTTCGGACGGCGCAGTTTGGAGCCCCCGAGCGGGCATTTGTCGGCGACTACTTTGGAGCTCGCGATGGCGAGGCGTTTGCCGCAAGCGGCTGGCGAAATTTCGCTCCGTTCTTCGGCCCTTCCAACATTCAGGCTCTCCGCCAGCCCGGCACCTGGATATCCACTCTCAGCAGCAACGCCTGCCTGTGGGCTTACGGTTGCGGCTCCGGCAGCTACACCAGCATCGGCGGGATCGGCCGGGTCGGCGGTTATGCCGATGGTCTCACGACTGAAATGGTCAACAGCAACGTGAAGACCGTTTTCGCCATGCTCTACGGAAGCTGGCTCGGAGACTGGGATTCTGAAGACAACATCCTGCGCGCGGTGCTCGCGACCCCCGAATACGGTTTGGCGAGTGTTTGGTCCGGCCGCCCTCATTGGTTCATGCATCACATGGCCCTCGGTCAACCCATCGGCTTCAGCGCTTTGCTGACACAGAACAATGGCAACTCAGGCCTGTACAGGAATCAACGAAACAGCTGCGCGGGATGGACGCACACCGCGCTTATGGGCGATCCCACCCTTCGCATGCATGTGGTGGCGCCGCCGACCGAAGTTGCTGCGCATCTCAGCAACAACGCCGTCATCTTGAGCTGGACTGCTGCTGCTGCAGACGATGCCATCGAAGGATACAACGTCTATCGGGCCGCGAATGAGTCCGAACCGTTCGTGCGCGTGAACAAGGAAGTCATTAAAGGCAACAGCTTCATTGATGCCGATGCCGCCCTGGGCGCTCATGCCTACATGGTGCGCGCGGTGAAACTGCAGGCCTCCGCCAGCGGGACTTACGTGAATCTGAGCCAGGGAGCAATCGTCCCGGCATTCAGTGCCCCGCAAGAAATTGCTGTTGCGACAAATGTCCCGGCGGTTGTCGAAGAAACGCCAGCCGTTTCAGAAATCTCAGGTGAATTGCTTTCCGCCACGGGCGAAACGTCAGATGCGCTTTGGTACAATGATTCGCTGCCAGCCGGTGCAATTCGCGATTCGAGCGGAGGTGACAACTGGGCGTGGGTGACAAGCAATCCAGCACCCTTCTCGGGATCCGCAGCCCATCAATCCGCAATCGCGTCCGGCCTGCACCAGCATTTCTTCAGCGCCGCAACACCGATGAACGTTGCCGGAGGCGACCGATTGATTGCTTACGTTTACGTCGATCCCAGCAACGTTCCGCAACAGCTGATGCTGCAATGGAGCGATGGGAACTGGGAACACCGCGCCTACTGGGGCGACAATCATCTTTGGTGGGGAACCGACGGAACCGCCAGTTCACGCCGAATGGGCGCAATGCCGCCAGCCGGGCAATGGGTTCGCCTTGAAGTGCCCGCAGTCCAGGTGGGACTCGAAGGCCGACCCGTGTCGGGAATGGCGTTCACTCTATTCGGAGGACGTGCCACATTCGATTACGTGGGCCGCGCAACAACCACGCAAACCGCCACGCCTCCTCCCGCCACAAACAACGTTCCGTCAACGATTGGAGACGTGAGTTGGGTCAACGACGCCCTGCCGTCCGGCGCTGTCGGGGACAGCAGCGGTGGCGACACATGGGACTGGGTGGCGAGCAATCCCTCTCCGCAACTCGGAGCCAAGGCGCATCAGTCCACCGCGAGTGCCGGCCTGCACCAGCATTTCTTCACCTCCGCAAGCCCGCTGGCGGTGGGTTCCGGCGACAAGCTTTATACCTACGTCTATCTCGATCCCGCCAATCCGCCCAGCCAGGTCATGCTGCAATGGTATGACGGCTCGTGGGAACATCGCGCGTATTGGGGCGACAACCACTTGTGGTGGGGCACGGACGGGACCGCGAATTCATGGCGTGCAGGTCCGCTTCCGGCGGCCGGACAATGGGCACGTCTCGAAGTGCCTGCCGCAAAAGTCGGCCTGGAAAACCGTTCACTCACGGGAATGGCCTTTACGCTGTTTGGCGGCAAGGCGGCCTGGGATAACGCGGGAAAATCCGGCTCGGCCCCCGTTACTCCACCCGTCACCAACAGCACGCCGGCGAACCCGGGGAACGGAACGAGCACGAACTCGACGCCCAGTGTTCCTCCTGCAACCAGCAATTCGGTTCCGGTGATCAACACCAATCAGCCCGTAACGACCACGACCAATTTCCCTGCAGTGTCGCTGGCCAGCACCAATCCGCTCCTGCCCGGCACCAGCGTGATCGACAACCTTCTATTGCAGATGCCGAAGGTCGGCGACTACGGCCTGCACGTGCTTACGCCAACGCTCCTTGAATTGAAGCTCTTCACCACCAAGGACCCGAACGCGGCAAGCGTTTCGACCTGGAACCTCGTCAACGGCGCGCTGACGTTCATCGCACCTGGCTTGAACGAGTTTGTGGTGACTGCCAATGGACAGCCGGTCGGCGTCACAGCCGTTGGATTCAAACGCCGCCCTCTGTATGCGCCGCTCGTCAACTATGACCTGCGCATCGAAAACTCGCTGTATCTCCAGCTCAGCGCGCCATTGTCGGACAACCAGACGGTGGTCGTCAGAAATCCCACGGCGTCGCTCTGGACCACCAACATGACCTACGCGGCCGCGGTGGATCCGCTGCGCTACAGCCCCGCGATTCACGTGAACCATGAAGGTTACATGCCCGGCTATTCCAAGAAGTCCATGGTGGGTTACTACATCGGAAATCTGGGCGAACTGAACGTGATACCCTCCGCTGGATTCAAGCTGGTGAATGCAAAGACGGGAGCAACGGTCTTTAACGGAAACCTGACCCAGCGTTCCGACGTGGGCTACAGCTACACACCCAAGCCGTATCAGCTCGTGTATGAAGCTGACTTCACCAGCTTCAATGTGCCTGGCGAGTATCGGCTCGTGGTGCCCGGGATGGGAGCATCCCTGCCCTTCAACATCACCGAGGGCGTAGCCATGAACTTTGCGCGCGCATATGCGCTCGGCCTGTATCATCAACGTTGCGGCGCCGATAATGTCCTGCCCTTCACCCGCCATACTCACGAGAAGTGCCATGTGGCGCCGGCGGATGTGCCCGCGTCTTCCGCGCAATTTCCGTTCACGTGGAGCAAAATTGCGGAATACGCGAACATCATTAATCCCGACAATCCGCAGTCCAGCGCGCGCAAACTGACTGGTCCTGACGCGCAGCTCTATCCGTTCGTGCGCACCGGCAAGATCGACGTCTCCGGCGGACATCACGACGCCGGTGACTACAGCAAGTACACGCTCAACAGCGTGGCTTTGATTCATTACCTCACCTTCGCGGCGGATTCGCTGCCGGGTGTGAAATCCCTGGACAACCTCGGAATCCCGGAAAGCGGTGATGGGATCAGCGACATGCTTCAGGAAGCGAAATGGGAAGCGGACTTCCTCGCCAAGATGCAGGACAGCGACGGCGGATTCTACTTCCTCGTGTATCCGCACAATCGTGAATACGAAGGCAACGTCCTTCCGGAGAACGGCGATCCTCAGCTCGTGTGGCCCAAGACCGCCACGGCGACCGCTTCATCAGTGGCTGCACTCGCCGAGATCGGTTCCTCGCCGGCATTCAAGGCGCACTATCCGCACGCGGCGGCCCTCTACATGCAAAAGGCGCAGCTCGGGTGGCAGTTCCTGATGAACGCAATCGCACAGCACGGCCGCAATGGCATTTACCAGAAGATCACTCATTACGGTGACGACTTTGGTGACAACGACGAACTCGCCTGGGCTGCGGCTTCGCTGTTTGCCGCGACGGGCGATCCCCAGTATCAGCAGAAGCTCATGGAATTCCTGCCTGATCCCACGCACCCTTCGACATTTCGCTGGGGCTGGTGGCGCCTGTTCCTGTGCTATGGAAACGCCGTGCGCAACTACGCCTTCGCAGTTCGCAGCGGACGCCTCCAGCCGAATCAGGTGAACGCGGCCTACATGGCAAAGTGCGAATCGGTGATTGTCGCCGCGGGTGATGATTACGTCACCTGGTCGAAGCAGAACGCGTATGGAACCAGTTTCCCCGAGGCCACGAAACGTGTGCGGGGCGCGGGCTGGTATTTCTCAGGCGAACAGACGTTCGATCTCACCGTGGCGTATCAGATCACGGCGAAGCCGGATTACATCACGGCCATTCTCGCGAACATGAACTTCGAAGGCGGCTGCAATCCCGTAAACGTCTCGTATGTCACTGGCATGGGCTGGAAACGTGAACGCGACGCGGTCAGCCAGTACGCTGCAAATGATCGCCGCCTGATCCCTCCGACGGGGCAGCCGATTGGAAACATCCAATGGGGATTCAGTTACCTCGACCTATACCGTGGAACTCTTGCGGGTCTCACCTTCCCGCATGACGAAGCCACAGTGGCTCCGCATCCTTTTTACGATCGATGGGCGGACAGCTGGAACGTCAGCACGGAATATGTGACGTTCCTGCAGGCGCGCAGCCTCGCCACTTACGGATTTCTGGCGGCACAGACGTCCCTGAAGACGCAGCCATGGAAGTCCGCACAGGCGCATATTGTCATTCCGCAGGGAACCATCACAGGTCCTGTTACGTTCTCGCTGCAGGCGCCTGGGCTGGATCTCAGCGATGCGCGCATCGTGTGGGAAACCCGCGATGGCGATCCATACATTGGGCCCACCTATAGCTTCACGCCGCGGAACAACGGCACACAATGGATTGAAGCCGAAGCGCAATTGCCGGACGGGCGCCGGGTGTTTGCGACCGCGGAATTCACTGCGCGCACACCGAATGTGGTTTGGATCGACGACGCACTCCCCGCGGGAGCGGATCCGGCGTCCGACGGCGGCGATTCGTGGAGTTGGATCAGCGGCAGCCCGACCCCGGTTTCCGGCACGCTTGCCCACGAGTCGGGTGTGGTTGGCGCCATTCACCAGCACTTCTTCCGTAATGCGACCGCAACGATGAAAGTGGAGACGGGATCGGTGCTCTATGCATACATTTATCTCGACCCGGCTAATCCGCCAACCTCTGCGATGCTGCAATGGTACGACGGCAACTCATGGGAATATCGAGCATACTGGGGCGCCAATAATATCCCCTACGGCGTTGACGGAACCGTGAGTCGCCGCCGAATCGGGGATCTCCCCGCGGCCGGCCAATGGGTTCAACTTCGGATTCCAGCGAACCAAGTGGGCCTGGAAGGCAAGACCTTGTCAGGAATGGCGTTCACCCTGAATGGCGGGCGCGCCTATTGGGACGCGGCCGGACTGATCAACCCGTCGGCGACGAATGCGCCAGGCAACACCAATTCAACGCTGCCTGTCGTCACAGTCTCCGGCGCAGATGGCGCTCTGCTTGGCAACAAACCCGGCCGGTTTACGTTTACGCGTTCCGGCAACACGAGCTCTCCGTTGAACATCACGTACTCGCTGAGCGGACCCGCTGCGTCGGGAGTGACCCAAGCCGCAGCGGCGACAACGCAGACCCTCAGCGCTGCCGGCCAACCCGCCACCAGCAGCATCATCGCAGCGCCGACTGTGACCATTCCGGCGGGCGCGACGAGCGCGACGCTGACGGTGAATCCCACACCGGCGACGAACCTGGTGGAACCAAAGTCCGTCACTGCCACAGTGGCAGCGACCGGCACCTACCAGGTTGGAACACCGGCGAACGCGACGGTCGTGATTGCCGGGAACGCCGTTGATCAGGCGGCATTGAGCGTCACGGCAGGTTCACCGCGTCTTTCGTGGGCGAGCACGGCTGGCGCGGCTTACCGCATCGCTTACAAGAACAGCCTGGGTGATCCAGCCTGGACGTATCTGCCCAACTCGATCACAGCCACGGGATCACAGACATCCTGGACTGACACAAGCAAAACAGGGCAGCGATTCTACCTGATTCTGCAGGTTCAATAATTACCCGAACGAACACAGCAACGGGCAACGTGACCACTCGCGTTGCCCGTTGTTTTTTCCCGAGGATTCTGGCCGCCGCGCGAGCGGGAAGCACAGCTTTCCGAACCTGCTATATCGCGAGCTTCCAAGCCGGCAGGTTGTGGATCAGCCGAGCACGTTAGAAAACCTGTCCCCCCTCCGCAGCAGGGTGCCAACGGACCGGCGACACAGCGCAGACCTGGAAGTCTGCGCTATGTATGAAGCCGAGATCTGTTCGCGTGGAAGCTCACCCATGGTTTATCACCCAAGCGCCGCATGCATTCAGCATCAGACTTGCGTGGTTTCCCAACGCGCAACATAATCGCGGCTTTAATTGGACGATCTTGAATTATGAATACAGCTCCCATCCGTGTCGCAGTCACCGGCGCCGCCGGCCAGATTGGTTACTCACTGTTGTTCCGCATCGCCTCGGGCGCCATGTTTGGTCCGAATCAGCCCGTGATCCTGAACCTCATCGAGATCGAACCCGCCCTGCCCGCGCTGCAAGGCGTCGTGATGGAACTCGATGACTGCGCTTTTCCGCTGCTCAAAGGCATTGTTGCCACTTCCAGCCTGGATGAAGGTTTTCGCGATGTGAACTGGGCCCTCCTCGTTGGCAGCGTGCCGCGCAAGGCGGGAATGGAGCGAAAGGATCTGCTCGGGATCAACGGAAAAATCTTCGTCGGCCAGGGGAACGCGATTCAGAAAAACGCGTCGAGCGATGTCCGTGTCCTGGTCGTTGGCAATCCCTGCAACACCAATTGCCTGATCGCGATGAACAACGCGCGGTCAATCCCAAGCGATCGCTGGTTTGCAATGACGCGCCTCGACGAAAACCGCGCGAAGACGCAACTCGCAAAGAAGGCAAGCGTCGGCATCACTGCCGTCACTAATCTCGCTGTCTGGGGCAATCACAGTGCCACGATGTACCCCGACTTCCACAATGCCAAGATTGCTGGGCGGCCTGTGACCGAAGTCATAGGGCACCATGGATGGCTCGAAAACGAATTCATCGCCACGGTCCAGCAGCGTGGGGCCGCCATCATCAAAGCTCGCGGGTCGTCCAGCGCTGCCAGCGCCGCCAATGCCGTCGTTGACAGTGTCCGCTCAATCGTGACTCCCACGCCCACCGGCGACTGGAACAGCCTCTGTGTTTACTCGGATGGCAGCTACGGCATTGAAAAGGGACTGATCACCTCATTCCCGGTTCGGAGCAATGGGAAGTCCGTCGAGATTGTACAAGGGTTGCCGATCAACGAATTCAGCCGAGGCAAGATTAACAACACCGTCAACGAGCTAAAGGAAGAGCGGTCAATGGTTAGCGAGCTCTTGCCCAAGTAGGCTCTACTGGAACGCCGGTGCGAGCTGAGGCGCGCACCGGCGTTGCGATTAATGGGCTTCTCACGCGGTCTGCCTCACTCGGATGGGCGCGACCGGCGTGAAGCAATTTACAGTCGGTCGCGATGAGCCGTGCGCATCCGGTACAATGCGCGGATCATTTCGGGAGTCATCCCCGCGGGCTGCTTCGCCGCTTTCTCGAGCCGTCCCTTTTCCAGGCGGATATGCTCAAGCTCCCCTCCGTCCAGCCAGAACCCTCCGCATGCAGGACACTCATCGACTTCGATCGCAATTTGGGGACTGTAAAGGCGCCGCTTCAGTTTCATCTGAGTGCATCGGGGACATTCTTTCCTGCGGCTGGGATCCACCCGCACGTTGGGATCGCGCGGCACGTGAACCAAAGCTTCGCCCACGTATTCCTCGGGCTCATCCACTTGCTGCAGTTCGAAGGTATCGAACCAGATTCCACCGCAGCCTCCACGGCAGATGTCGACGCATAAGGAACCGATTTCGATTTGAGTCAGAGGATGGGAACACGCCGGGCAGTTCATAGCACAGTGTCAGTTGTTGTGCTGCATTGAACGGGGATCACGGCTGGTTGGCAACCCAATTGAACTGCGGCACCCCCCTCTCCTGCGGCGATCAACACCAGCCGCGCCACGGCCCCTCCAGCCGCGAGATGAACGCAACTGGCGGAGGCCGCAGCCTGGCTGGGTCCGTTATGGCCGGCGCATTCTGAAAAACACCGCGCCATTCGACGCATTCACCGGCACCATGATAGAGTTCACGCTGGCGGAACCGGGAAGGTCGCTCCAGTTGGTGCTCAACCCTGCGGCAAGCGTGTTGGTCTGCGCCTGCAAAATCCAACCCGTGTAGCTCGCCGGCCATGAGAGTGTCATGTTCCCGCCGCTCACGCTGAACGTGATATTGGTGGGGGTCGTCGGCAGACCTCCGCCAATCACCGTCAGCGTTCCATTGGTCGGGTTGAAATTCCAATTCACACCCCCTCCGGTGACACTGCTGAAGTTTCCAGTGAATGAAACCGCCGGGAATATCTGAAAACTATCACCAGGAGCCAGGGTGCCGCTCACGTTGGAAACTGTCAGGGACCCACCGTACGCGATACTCGTCACTCCAACGACCTGATCCCGGGTTCCCGTGCTCTTGTTCACTTCGACAAATGCATTCCCGCTCAGTGTCAGGCTGTTGTTGATGGTGAGCGTTCCAATCCCCACGCCAGGCGAGAGGGTTCCGCCAGCCGAGATCGTCACCGGGCCCGCGATGGTTCCCGAGCCGCCCAGCGCGCCGCCGGATACGGTCGTGGCACCCGTATAGGTGTTTGCGCTCATTACATTCAAGGTTCCACTGCCCTGCTTCGCAACTCCCATGGGATTTAACCCATCAGCAATGATGCCGGTGAGGGAAATATCGCCGCTGCCCTGGAACGTGATGACCTGCGCATCATCCGTGGTGGCCGTGACGTTCCCCGCCAGCGTGAGCAGTCCCGCGTCCGACTGAATCACGTACCGGGTGCCCCCCGGATTCAGCGTGAGGTTGCCTGCGAGGGTGTTATTTCCTGTCACGCTCTGTATTGCAGGAATCGCAGGGGAACGTCCGGCGATCGTGATCTCCTGGCTGACCGTGATATTCCCGCGGGTTCCGTCGAGCTCGAGGGTCGAGCTGCCCCCCAGGGTGTTTCGAATCGCAATTGGACTTTGCACGCCGGAAATCGCGCCGGGATGCGCCACGCGAAGACTGCCATCGCTGGCTCCGTTTGCTGCCGTGTCCACGTTCAGTATGCCCGTGAAAGTGTTCGGACCGGCAAGGATCAATGTGCCGGCGCCCGATTTGGTGAGGGTTCCGCTTCCTGTGATGTCGTTGGAAATCACGAGGCTGAATCCTGATCCAACATTGAATCCACCCGCCGCGCCGCTGACCGTGAATCCGCGCAGACCATCGGCGAATGCAAGGTTCGTGGTGACACCGAGGGAGCCGCCATTCAACGTGACGAAATCAGGCGCGAAGGCTGCGATGCCGCCAAGTGCCGAAAGCGCCGGGATTGCCAGTGTTCCGCCGTTGATGAACGTCTTGCCCGTGTAGGTGTTGGTGGCTGCAACGGTCCAGGTTCCGCCGTCATTTTTTGTCAGCGAACCAATTCCAAGGTTAATCGGTCCTGCTACGGTTCCGTTGCCTCCGCCCGCCAGGGTGAGACTGAAACCGTTGCCGCTAATGCCGTTCGCATGGGTCAGATTCAACGTCGCGCCGCCATCCACGCCAATGACGCTGTCGGCCGTGAGAGACACCGCTCCGCTCCAGGTCGTCACGCCGTTGCCGCCCTTGCGCAATGCGCCCGCGCTGTCGGGGCCGCCGCCAGCCACGGACACAGCCTCACCATTGAAATCGATATTCGCATCGAGATACATGCGGGCCCCGTTTTCAATGATCGTTCCTGCTGCGGTCGTTCCGAGCGCGTTGGGGTTCCGCGGATTCAGCGAACCGGCAGAGATGATCGTGGCGCCTGTATAACTGTTGCTGCCCGAGAGGACCAGCGTGCCTGCTCCCGCGATGCTGACGACGCCGCCGCTGACGTTGCCAGAGAGCGTGATTGCGCCGCTGCCGCCCAGGTTGGTGATGTTGCCCGCACCGCTGATGACGTTCGTGTAGGTATAATCCGAGGAACGATTGAAGAGCAGAGTGGCGTTATTCGTCGTGGGACCCGATCCGAGCGTGCCGTTGGCACCACCAAGATTCGGACCGCCGACCTGCAGCGTGCCTGCATTGATCACCGTGGGGCCCGTATACGAGTTGTCGGTCTCAAGGGTAAGAACGCCCGTGCCACTCTTCGTCAAGCGGCCCGTTGCTATGCCGCCGCTGTTGCCTGTGATGAAGGTGTAGTCCTGGGACGAGTTCACTGTGACCGACCCGGGCGATACGAGCCCAGCGATATTAACCGGCGGATTCGCCGAACCCGAGTTGTCAAACGTCACCGCATCGCCGGTAAAGAAAACCTGGTTGGTGCCGGACTGGATCCAATTCGGCGTGATGCCGACGTCCCACGCGTTACCACTGCCGTCTCCATCCCAGGTCAGGACAGCGGGGACGTGTGCCACGATCAGTCCGATCGTTTTGGCGGTCGTATTGTTGGTGATCACGAATCCGGGCGGCGCGACCAGGTTTTCCACCGCGCCCGAGAATGTGTTGTACGTAAAGAGAGTGTAGGTTCCCAGACCCGGTGCGCCTGCAAGCAGGTTCACGTTCAGTGTCGTTGACCCGGCGATGTTGAGATTGCCGGTAACAGCGATCAGGTCATTCACGCCTCCGCCAGCCACAGTGGTATCACTCAGTTCAAAATTCAAAGTCCCGCCGCCATTCAGCGCCAGGCCTCCATTTACAGTCAGGGTCCCAGCCCCGGTGCCTGGCGCGATGATTGAGCCAAAACCGTCAGCGACGCTCCCCACCACCGTGCCTGAGCCGCCAAGTTGCTGGCCAAATCCGAGCGTGAGTCCTCCAGCCACGGCAGAGACGTTAAACGTCGCGCCAGCGCCCACAACAATGTTTGTGCTTGATCCAATCGAGCCGGCAGCGCCCAGTGACAGAACGCCGTTGCTGACGATCGTCGAACCCGTGTATGAGACGGCGCTGTTGAGAGTGAGAGTGCCGGCGCCAAGCTTGATGAATCCGCCAGTACCGCCATTGCCGAAGCCGTTTGCGAACGTCACGTTATTGGCACCCACATCGATTCCAGCTGTGCCGTTGAAATTGATCGGAATCCCCGGGCCAGAAAGATCGAAGGTATTGCCGCTGCCCCAACGCAATGTGCCGCCGCCAAAATTCACCGCGGTCGTGGTTTCAACAGCGAGCGGAAGGTTTGCCAGCGACGCAAAATCGAGAACACCGCCGTTCAAATTCAGCGCTCCGATGATGGTGTTGTTTCCGCGCAGGAGCGCAGTGCCTCCACCGGTCTTCGTGAGGCCATTCGAGCTCACCAAAGGTGCGTTGATTGTCACGCTGTTCTGGTTTACTGCAAGGACGGGCGCTCCAGCAGGCGATGTGATCCCGGTGTTCAGGCGCAGGATGCTCCCGCCGC
The DNA here is from genome assembly GCA_035629175.1 of Verrucomicrobiia bacterium. Classification (NCBI taxonomy): domain Bacteria; kingdom Pseudomonadati; phylum Verrucomicrobiota; class Verrucomicrobiia; species Verrucomicrobiia bacterium. Next base: position 43,752 of record DASPIL010000084.1, read on the forward strand.
TGGCGTTCAAGTTCCAGTTGTTCAATCCCGCCGGCGAGCCGAATCGCAGTTGTCCGATGGATCGTGATGAATCCAATGTCACCGTGCGATCGGCAGTCAGGTTGACTCCCGTGAAATCCGCGATAAACCCGGCACCATTGGCTGCCAGGCCACCGGCCCAGTTGTTCGTGACACTCCACGTGCCATCCGCATCGGCAACCCACGATCCATCTGAGAACTGTCCCAGGGTTACTGCGACGTTGCTGAACGTGAAAACCCCGCCGGCAGCCGTCCAGGTGCTGCCGCCGCTCAGGAATCCCACCTGATCAAAGGAGAACCCGCCTTGGGTTGTGGCTTGCGTGTTGGTGTAACGCCCCGCGAACAAATAGGTGCTGGGATCCAGCCCCTGCAGTTTCCAGCGCACCAAGGTGGAAGTCGCGCTGAGCCGGGTTACGGAGATGAAGAAATCGTAGGTGCCCTCGCCCCAGCCGGCTGCAAACGAAGTCCCAACCAGCCCGGGCTGGGTTGTGCCGGTTCCCGAACCATAAAGTCCCGTGTTTGGAATGCTCCGCAAATAAAGCCCTCCGCCGCCGCCGCCAGTCGGATTGCCAATCATGTAGCCGGCCCAGCCAGTGTCTGCAGGATTCGATCCCTTATGAAAGAGGCCGATCCGGAACTGCACGTTACCCGCCGTATTGACAGGACCCGTCAGGCTTACCTGACCCGTGGCAATCGCGGTGTCTCCAGGATTGTTGAGGGTGATGGTCGTCCCGAACGGGCTGTTGCCGAAAAGATTCCCGTTAAACACCGCTCCGGTATGCGTGTAGATCGGTGACGTGGTGTTCGCATCGGTCAAAGTCCAATTCGGGTTTGGTGTGAACGGATCGTTAACCCATGCTGCAACATTGTGCGTCTGCGCTTCGACCCCTGCCGCGCCCAGGCAAAGTGCGAAAGCGATGGGCAGGAGGGTGCGGGATGGAAACTCCAAACAGGATAAGTGCTTCATAATCTTGAAACGTTCTGCTGTTTCTGCATTGCGGGTTGCTCAACCTGTCGTGACTGACGAATTCCAGACCTCGGCTGGAAGTTGTGGCTGTTGAATGGACCGGTTCTATCACAGACGCAGGAAAATTGCTTCCCCCAAACGGGTGATTTTTTTCCACGGCCATGTCATGGCGGCAGGCATCCTTGCCCGTGGTGGAACCGGGCTTCCAGCCCTGTGGAAGGAACCTCAAGCCGTGAGAATTGACAGGATCTGAGTGTCTCTCGTGCTTAACGGTTTTCCTGGCGGCAGGGATGCACGCCCACTATGTCAGGCAAGATGCCTGACGCCATCCTTGCACCGAAAAATAGCCCGCCGATCGTTTCACGCTCGACAGGTTTCCCATCGAAGGCCATTATCCTGCCCGAATACGGCCTGTGCCCCAAGAGCAGGCGGACCCGGTAAGACTCATCATTATGAATATGGAGGCGGACTTCCGACCCTTTGAGAGGTTCGCAATTGATCCCAATCTGCAATGAAACGCATCCTCTTCGTCACCTCCCTCGTTCTGCTCGTCGGATTGTCTGTTCTATGGACTCTGCGATCTCCACGAAATCCGGTTGTTTCCGCATTGCCACGCGCGAGCGCGGCGCCCCTTGCTGACAACCTGGAGCAACCGTCTTCCGCTCCAACCCACATCGCCTCTGCACTGCCGCGTGTCGCAACCCCGCCGTTGAACACAAACAGTTCACGCGAGACAAACGCGTTTTCGGTCTTTAACGATTGGATGGCCACGAGGCGGACCAACGCATCAGCCTCTACAGACGCCCAGGGCGAGGCGCTTGCCTGGAAAAGACGCGAGGCAATGCTGCAGTTGATCCAGAACGATCCCGAACGCGCACTGGCTCACGCCGCACCGTTCGCATGGCGGCAGCAACTCCCCTCCCAGATCACTCGGCACCTGGAAACGTGGGTGGATGGCCGGGGTTCCTTCGAAGTTGCAATGGCGCAAATGCAAACCGGAACCCGCACCTATCGCTGGGTCGTCATCGGCGAGCAACGCTACGACGCTTTCGTTTACGGCCGGCTTCGGACTGAACCTTCGCGAACAAACGTGCCGCTGCACGGCATCGTTCTTGACAACAAGATGGCCGTTAGTTCCGAACCTGTGCGGAAGCTGGACTCCTCAGAAGCGGCGCGTCGCGACTCTTCCTCTGGCGTGAAACGCTGCCGCGTCTGCCTGGAGTACTTTACGTTCCCCGGTGACGGTGTCGCGGCTGAGCTGGGCGGCGAGGTGGGCTGGTTCTGCAGTCCAGAACACCTGCAGGTCGTCAATTCACAGTGGAAAACTGCGGCGTTTGCCGGACGAAGCGCCGCGCAGATCGTTGCGGGCGGTGGGAGTTCCTGGACCTTCGGCCGGAAAACGCTTCTCTACATTCGCGTCAATTTCCCCGATGACCTCACGGAACCGGTTTCCGAGGCGGACGCCTACAACACGATGAATGCGGTGAACCATTTCTACACGGAGAGTTCCTACAATCAAACGTGGATCACGACAACCGTCACGCCGCTGGTCACTGTGCGGGAGACACGATCGTGGTACAGCACCGCCGGGCCGTCGGCACTGCTAAGCCACGCACGCGACGCCGCGCGGAAGGCAGGCTTTGATACGGCGAATTACGACCTCGACATCGTCAGCCACACCAGTGTGCCTGGCTACGATTGGGCGGGATTGGGCGCTGTGGGCGGAAAAGGCACCTGGCTGCAGGCCTACGATTTTCGCGTGACTGCGCATGAACTTGGCCACAACTACGGCATACTGCACGCGAACTTCTGGGACACCACGACCAACCTGAGCAGCGTCGTTGGCGTGGGTACCAACCGTGAATATGGAAACGTGTTCGATACGATGGGTGCCGCGGGAACGCCTGCAAACCACTTCAACGCAGTGTTCAAAGGCCAGCTGGACTGGCTTTCCACCTCCTCGGTTCATGATGTGACCACCAATGGCGTTTTCCGAATGTACCCGCTCGACCTTCCAGAGCGGATCAACGGACGGAAATATGCCGCGAGAATTCGCAAGGATTTCGAGCGGGATTACTGGCTCGAATTGCGGCATCGCTTCACCAACAATGTGTCCATCCGCAACGGCGTGTTGTTGAATTGGTCGCCGTGGTCGGGAAGCGACGGCGGAACGGACCTGCTGGATACCACGCCCGAAACTCCCAACCTGGGCGACTCCGCAGTCGTGATCGGCCGGACGTTCACGGATCCTGTGGGTGAAGTCCACATCACGCCAATTGGACGCAGCCAGGTGAACGTTGATCCGTGGATCGATGTTCGGGTGCAGATTGGATCGGATCCGCTGAACCTTCCGCCGTTTCTTGCCGTTGAGATCAGCCAGACCAACGTGGCGCCCAACCAACCCGTCTCGTTCCATGCCACCGCCACAGACCGGAACAACGATTCCCTGGCATATTTTTGGCGATTCGATGACGGAACGTTTTCTACGAACAATCAGCCATGGATTCTCAAAGGGTGGTCAGCTCCGGGCGAACACGTCGTGCGCTGCGAAGTCAGCGACATGAAAGGCGGGCGCGCGAGCGTCAATGCCTTGGTGACGGTTGGCCAGCCCCAGGGTTTCCGCGTCAGCGGCATCATCCTGGACGCCAACGACGATCCCATCGAAGGCGTCCGCGTTGACAACGGCGCCGACGGGCAACCTGGCGACAAATTTTCGTTCACTGACAGTGACGGCTATTTCGTGCTGCCCGGCTTGTCGGGAGATTTGATGCTGGCGGCAACGAAATACGGTTACTCCTTTACGAACTTGAATGGAGACGGGCCCATGTTCGTGGAAGGGAACACCAACGTAAACTTTCTGGCGCTCCCACAGCCGACGCTGCGCATCACCGTCACAACCAATCGCTTCATCGAGAACGCGCAGACCAATGCGGAGTTGCGGATCGCGCGAACCGGCAGCACGAATGAGGACCAAACCTTGACCCTGTGGGTGGCGGGCTCAGCCGAGCTGGGCAACGACATCAACGTCAATCCTGCACTCACCTCCGGCAGCAATTCTGTCGTCATTCCCGCGGGAGAGGAGTATGTCACCTTCACGGTTTCGCCTGTGAACAACACCATCACTGAAGCCACCGAGACGATGAGCTTCACGTTGATCGAGGATCCCAGTTACCCCCTGACCGCGCCCGGCGAGGCGCGGATTACCGTCATCGACGATGATTCCTCCGCTGTTCCGCTGGTGACGCTTGGCGTGCATGTTTCCCAGATCGTGGAAAACGGCATCGATTCAGCCGCGTTTGTGTTTTCGCGCAGCGGATCCACTGCAAGCCCATTGCAGGTCGTCTACAACGTCTCAGGCAGCGCAACTGCCGGGACGGACTATCCCACCCTCGTTGGAGTATTAGTCATTCCCGCGGGCAGCAGCAGCGCGCGATTGGAGTTCAAGCCACATGATGACAAGGACGTAGAGGCGGACGAAACCGTCACGGTGACATTGTCTCCGAATCCCGCCTATACGGGCGGCGGGGCTGCCGCAACGACGACCATCATCGACGATGACCTGCTCGTCGTCAGCGCCAGCCCGGCGTCTCGGGCCGTGGAAGGCACCACGCCGGCCCGCTTCACACTTAAACGCGATGGCGACAAATCCGCAAACCTTGTTGTGTTCTACACCCTGAGTGGCAGCGCAAACGGGGGCGAGGATTATCAGAACCCAACTGGGGCCGTGATGATTCCGGCGGGGCAGACCACGGCAGACGTTGTAATCACAACCATCGACGATGCGCTTGTCGAGGGCGATGAGTCGATCACATTGACGGTTACGGGAAGCCCGTCGTACGACGTGGATAACCCGGCTGCAGCCACTGTGTTGATCATGGATAATGAGAAGCAGACTGTGACGGTCGACACTGTCATTGCGTCCGCGTCCGAACCCGGCAGCGACTTCGCGTCGTTTACGATCTCACGGGGCTCTGTCGTTTCGGGGAATCTTGCCGTGCCGATCAGGATAAGCGGATCGGCCATTCCTGGAACCGACTATGTGCCACTCGACAGCGTTGTGACGATTCCGAATGGTTCCAGTTCCGTGGGCCTGGACGTGATTGTCTTCGACGACCTGCATCGGGAGGAAACAGAACAGGTGATTGTCACCCTTGTGCCCGGCACCAATTACAACGTGGGGAACACGGGCGCCCAGGTTCTGATCATGGACAACGACGACTTCGCCGTTCCTGCGGTTGGCTTCTCGTTTCTTGCGTCACAGGCGTTCGAACACGAATCACCAGGCATCAGCGTGGCTCTCAGTTACACCTCGACAGTTCCTGTCGCCGTGAACTTTCGCGTTCTTGGAGGCACAGCAACGCCGGCCGACTACACGCTGGGTGGCGGGCAGATTACGTTTGAGCCCGGCGAGAGCGCGATTTCCCTTCCGCTGTCAATCATCGATGACACCATCGTGGAAGCCGACGAAACGATTCGCCTGACGCTTTACGATCCCGAGAGTGCCACGCACGATGGCTACAGGATTCATACGCAAACGATCCTGGACAACGACGGTGCCGCATTGTCGGTGACCAGTATGGGTGATGCGTTCGAAGCCGGCGGGGTGGCTGGAAAATTCCGGATCACACGCACGGGAAACACAAATCTCGCGCAGCCGATTTTGGTCCAGGTGACCGGCACCGCCAGCGCCCCGAGTGACTACACGCCCATCGGAACCAACGTCGTCATTCCAGCGGGACTCACGTTCGTGGATGTTCCTGTCGCCGCTGCTGATGATGGGACGGTGGAGCTCGATGAAACTGTGGTATTTACGCTCATTGGCGCAAGCGGTTGCAGAATTGCGGCTCCGCGGTCAGCGACGCTGCAGATCATCGACAACGACCCCAACGCCTTGCCCGTGGTGTCCTTGTCGTCGACCAACAAACCTTACGCCGTGGAGGGTGGCGCGATTGGCGAATTTATTATTTCGCGAACAGGATCAACCGCGTCTCCCTTGAACGTCGCGTTCACGATGAGCGGCGTGGCCGGAAACGGCAGTGACTTTCAGCTTCTCACCAACGGAGTTACCATTCCCGCGGGTCAGATGGCGGCGATCGTTCCTGTCCTGCCGATCGATGACAATCTGCTGGAGGGCGAGGAATCCGTGATTCTGACCCTGACCATCCAGCCGCAATACCGGGTCGCCTTCGCCGGCGGCGCAGCCATTACACTTCAGGATAACGAACAAAATGTACGGGTGGAACCAAGCGACCTCGAAGGATCGGAACCCGGCACCGACCCGGCGGCGTTTACCTTCACACGCTTTGGAACCACGAATACGCCCGTGCAGGTTTTCTTCACGATCGGTGGAACGGCGGGTGGCGGAACAGACTACTCGGCGCTCGGAAACTCCGTCACCATCCCTGCTGGCAGCCTAAGCGCAACACTGCCGGTCCTGCCGTTGGACGATGCCCTGGTTGAAGGTCCCGAAACCGTGACGTTGACGCTCCAGAGCCACGCGGCTTATCAACTCGGCACTCCTGTGTCAGCAACCGTCACCGTGCAGGATGACGAGCCAGCATTCACAATCGTTGCGATAAACTCATCCGTGACGGAGGGCGCACCTGAACCCGGAACATTCCGAATCCTGCGCGCTGGGGATCCGTTCCGCGATGTGACCGCACGCATCGCACTGGGAGGGACGGCAACCTTTGGCGTTGATTACCCTCCGTTCGGCACGAACATTTTATTCAACTGTGGCGTCATTGCCGTGGACCTGCCGGTGTATCCCACCAATGAACTTTCCGTGGAAGCGCTCGAAACGGTTTCAGCACGGCTCCTGCCGCACGCCAGCTATACCATCCTTTCACCGAGCAATGCAGTGATCAGCGTTACGGACGCTGCGACATTCCGCGCTCCGCAGGTGCGATTAACCAGTCCGACCGCCAGCCCGATATTTCTGCTCGGAACAAATGCCAACATCATCCTTGAAGCGGAAGTCATCGACGATGGTGATAGCAATACGCTCGTGACGTTGCTTTGGACCAATGTGGCAGGACCGTCAGACGTGACCTTCACGAACACCGACCAGGCGATCACCACCGCCAGCTTCACCAATAGCGGCGTCTATGTGCTTCGACTCATGGCGGAGGAGAATCAACTGACGAACCACGTGGATCTCACGGTCCTGGTGGACACGTTGGGCGTGCTGTCCAGCAATGTCCTGCGCTGGAGTTTCGACGAAGGCAGCGGCACGAACGTTTCCGATGCCTCAGGGAACGGGCGGCACGGCGTCATCGTTGGCCCTGCAAGCTGGACCACGAACGGCGTGACCGGAAGGGCGCTGCGCCTCAATGGAACGAACAACTTTGTCCAGGAAGCCGTCGCATCAGGCCTGTTCAACGGGATGAAACAATTCACGCTTTCGATGTGGATTTCCGCAACTGGTTCCGTCGCTGACCGTGGAATATTCGCGGCAGATCGCGCCGCGAGTCCCACGTTGAGTCTCTCCATGCGCGCGGCGGCATCGTGCGGAATAGCGACAAATACGATGGAGGCAACGCTCGCGTCGGACCGCGGCGATACGCGCCGCATCAGCAGCGGCAATCGTTTCACGAACGGCTGGCAGCAACTCACGCTTGCCTGGAGCAACGGATTGGCGCCCGCACTTTTCGTTAACGGCCAGCTGGATCAACCCGGCAGCCAGATGGTCCCATTGCGTGGCGTGCTCACAAACAGCGCGGAGTTCCTGATCGGCAAGGGCCCCCTG
>DASPIL010000085.1 GCA_035629175.1 Verrucomicrobiia bacterium
CTCTACGGACTATCCGTTTACTTCCAGTTGCTCTCCACGGTTCATTTCTGAACCGCAGTTACCTTCAGTCTCTGGCGGGAAGCGCCGCCAGACAGGGACTCTCACCCTGCGATGTGCGTTGTATCCCAAGCGCACTAGCGCAGGTTGCCAAACCTGCTGTATCGCAGACGTCTCGTCTGCTGCGTAATCCAACCCCGTCCAGTTCAGAAACGCCGCCGGAGCGCCGACTTGCAGTCGGCTTACAACGATCGACCCACCGATCGCGCCGCAAATTGGGTGCGATCTCCGATCCGAGAAATGCAGACCAACACCGCACGATTTCAATCCGCAACCATTTCGAGGCGTTAAGCCGACTGCAAGTCGCTCCGGTGGCGCCATTCCCAGTGCTCCAGAGGTTCCCGAAGCCACGAACACTACTCTCCTTTCGGCACGTAGTGATACGTCCGCACCTTGTGCTGGATATCAATCTTCGGGTTCTCCAGCAGCTTGATCATTTCCGCACCCGCGAGCAGCACAGGACCGTAGCCGTGCGTCGCATAAACGCTCGTGGGACGGTTGTAATAATACACGTGATCGCTCGCAAACGTCGTTCCCACGCACGTTCCTTCCACCTGCCCGCGCCGGTTCACCTGCTGCGTCAGCGCGTTCCAACCCGCCTGCGCGACGGAACCATAGCTTACAGGACTGATCCATCCGCGATTGATCGCGCGCGCAATGCTGAAGACGAACATCGCTGAAGCCGACGTCTCCAGGTAGGAATTGTTTTTGTCCAGCATCTGATGCCAGAGACCGGAACCTGATTGCAACTTGGCCACTGCCTGAATGTGCGAGCGCAGCAGCTGCAGGATCGCGTTGCGTTGTGGATGCGTTTCAGGAAGCACGCTGAGCAACTCGACTGTTGCAACCATCACCCATCCGTTCGCTCGTCCCCAATAGAACTCGGGATTCAATGGCTGGTTCTCATGCCACCCGTGCGCGTACAATCCCATCTTCGGATCGAACAACCGCGCCGACATCTGCACCACTTGTCGCGCAGCGTCGTCGAGATACTCCGCTTTCCCGCCGTTCGCACCCATCTGAGCAAGCGCGGGAATACTCATGTAAGCGTCGTCACCCCATAACGACACCGGCTGCGGGCGCTGGCGCGCCAATGTCCCATCGGAAAGCCTGAATTGTTTGGTGCTGATGTGGTTCATCCAATGCGTAATGATCGGATCGAGATTTGGGCCGACGCCCGCATGCTTCGCCTTGATCAATGCCGCGCACATCGCCCCGCAATCGTCGAGCGATTCCGTATGCAGGATTGCCCGGAACGCGCTGCTGCGGCCCTTCTTGAATTGTTCATCCTGAGCGCGAAAATATGGCAGCGCGTCCTGGATGAACCTTAAATGCCGCGCCGTAAAATCCGTGAACGCCTTGTCGCCCGTCACCTCAGCGCACAACAGCATGCCCGCGTGCGTCACACCCATCGTGTAATCCAGATTATAAAACCCGTTTGCTTCACCCCGATCGGCGTATGCATCCGCGATCGGTGCCACCGAAAGGTCCACAATCTGGTCGCCCGTTCGGTCATTGATGACGCGGGTCGGCGCTGCCTTCTCCAGATACGAGCGAATGCGTCCGAGCACCTCCACGATCTCCTCTCGCTTAGGCATGTGATACGGAATCGGATACGTTCCCTCAGATAAATCGTAAACGGATCGATTGTCGCGATTGCGATACGGCCCTTCCGCGACGCTTGAAACGGGAAGCAACACCAGCCCGAGAAGCGCGAGGGCGATTCGAGCGCACGAAAAATTAACAATGGAGTCTCTCATGGCGCATTTCAGTTCAGCGGGTTCGGACCGGTTCAACCGTTACGTTCCTCAGGCTGACGGAACCGGAATGCGTCAGCACATCAGCAGCTTCAACTCCCTTGAACGTCGAATCGATCACGCGGACGTTTTCGATGATTGAATTCGTCGTGCCCACGATCCACAACGCCCGCGGGCTTGAAGCCGAAGTGACGTTCTGCATTTCAATGTTGCGAATGATGGGTGGAAACAGCCCGCCATAAACGCGGCCATAGACGAGATCGATCGTCAAAACCGAATGCGCGACGCGGCCCACCTGCACGTTGCGGAAGAAGATGTTCTCGATCCCACCACCGCGCTCCGCATTGGTCTTCAGGCGCAGCGCGCGATCCAGGTTCGGGCTGTCCATGCGGCAATCCTCAGCGAACACATTCCGCACGCCCCCTGACACCTCACTCCCGAGCACCACGCCACCGTGGCCGTCCTTCATCTCGCAATTGCGGATGATGATGTTTTCCGACGGGATGCCGACACGCCGGCCGTCAGCGTTCTTGCCGGATTTGATCGCGATGCAATCGTCGCCCGTATCAAAGACACAATTCTCGATCAGCACATCGCGGCTGCTGTCGGGATTGCATCCATCATTGTTGGGCCCGTGGCTCACGACCTTCACACCGCGCACGGTGACGTTCGTGCACAGGACGGGATTGATCACCCACATTGGCGAGTTGGTGATGAACACGCCCTCAATGATGACATTCCGGCAGCGGAAGGGCTGGACGAAGTTGGGCCGCAACAGATGGCCTTCGCCAAAAATGCGTTGTTCCACGGGAGTGCCGCTATCGCCATGCCGAAGCAGCGTCCGATGGCTGGGAGGCGCGTTGGTCTCGCGGTTGCGCACAATCATCGCCCACCACGTCTCCCAGGTTGCGGATCCATCGAGCGTTCCTTTGCCTGTGATTCCGATGTTTTCCTGCTCGAATGCATAGATGAGCGGCGAGAAGTTCATGCATTCCGTGCCTTCGAATCGCGTGCGGACGACAGGCAGGAACTTCGCGGGATCGGCGCTGAACTTCAGTGTGGCGCCTTCGGCGATGTGCAGATTGACACCGCTCTTCAAGTGTACGGCGCCCGTAATGAATGTCCCGCCCGCGACGAGCACGCGCCCGCCGCCTGCTTCGTGACACGCGGCAATCGCTTTGCGAATTGCTTCGGTGCAATCCGTCGCTCCATCTGCCTTGGCTCCGAATTCCGTGACAGGAAAATTCCGCTCGGGGAACCGGGGCGCCTGGATGCGGGCGAGAATTTCCGGAACCGAGTGCCAGCCAATCGCATCAGCCCCTGCCAATGCATGGGCAAAAAACAAAATCGACGCGAATAAAGCCATGCATCGGGACCAAACCGGGAATGCGGATGCGGAAATGGTTTTCATGAGATGCCGGCTACACTGCACCGAAACCCCTCCCCTTGTCACGCCAATGTAAACTTCCCTCCCACGCCCAATCCCGGCGCAACCCAACGAAAACGGTCTTACGCGAATTGCACATGAGAGACCGCGCAGCGCGACGGTCGCTTCCCTTCTCTGAATGTGGCCATTCATGGTCAAACGCCTTTCCCAGTTTGCGTCAATCGCCGTAATTCGCGTAAGATCATTTTGCCTCCGAATCCGTGTTCAACCGTCTCCATCCGTGGGTAAAAAGATTTGCCCACCCGTCTTTCTCCGCGATCTCTGCGTCCTCCTGTTCAAAAGCCCGTCTGCCCACAATCAGTAGAAAAAGCGGAAAACCACGAAACACACTAATCACACGAAACCAACAGACAATTCGCGTACCCCCGTCTGCGCCTGTCGAATCAACGCGAACCCGAATCACCTCACGCGAAAGCATTGAACAGGAGCGCGCAGAGGTAACAGAGGCCTCAGGTCCAGCACCGTGTTCATCCGTGGATAAACTTCCTTTCTTCAATTCGCGAAAATTCGAGCAATTCGCGTAAACCCGTTTTGCCTTCGACCGCATTTCAGATTTCGCGGAACTTTTTCTTGTCGCCTCGCGAACACGTCACCATTCTTCGACCGTTCACCCATTCCAAACCGATATGCGCTCACCCCGTCCTGATTGTTCGACCGCCGATCCAAGCCTCCCAGTCCTCCAAGGTTCCAATCGCCGCGCGTTTTTGTCCGCTGCAGGGCGCGCAGCAATCGCCCTAACTGTTGCGCCCGCGCTGAACGCCATCGCCCGCGATTTTTCCGGAAACGAACCCGTCCGCTATCCCGATCCCGACATCGTCGCGCTGAATCCCCGATTCCAGAAATACAAACTCGGCAACACACCCATACAGCGGCTTCACACGGGAGCGCTGTGGGCCGAAGGCTGCGCGTGGAACGGCCGGGGACGATATCTCGTGTGGAGCGACATCCCTAACAACCGGCAGTTTCGATGGCTTGAAGAGGACGGCCACGTGAGCGTGTTTAGAAATCCTTCCAACAACAGCAATGGCAACACGTTCGACTTCGAAGGGCGCCAGATCTCCTGCGAACACGGCACCCGCCGGGTGGTTCGATACGAGGAGAATGGCGATGTCACCGTGCTTGCCGATCAATGGAACGGAAAGCGGCTCAACGCGCCGAACGACGCTGTCGTTCATCCCGACGGCGGCATCTGGTTCACCGACCCGGGTTACGGCAGCATGATGAACTACGAAGGCAACAAAGGCGAATTGGAAATCAAGGAAGCGGTCTATCGCATAGACGCGCGCTCACGAAAACTCGAAATGGTTGCTGACGATGGATCCAAACCCAACGGACTCTGCTTCTCACCCGACTACAAAAGGCTGTATGTGGCAGACACAGGCGGCGCTAATCCGCGCGGCATTGACGTGTATGATGTCGTGGACGGGCGCAAACTGACGAACAAGCGCCGATTCTGCTCCATGGAATTCCAGGGCAAAAGCGGCGGCGCGGACGGCATTCGCGCGGACGTCGATGGGAATATTTGGGCTGCGGGTGGATGGGCGGGCGACGGTTACGACGGCGTGCATGTGTTCGCACCCGACGGCGAGCGAATCGGCCTTATTCGGCTTCCCGAAATTTGCGGCAACCTTTGTTTCGGCGGCACAAAGCGAAACCGCCTGTTTATGGCCGCAAGCCAGTCTCTATACGCAGTTTATGTCGAGACCCAAGGAGCACACATCACGTGACTAACCAACCCAACGGCAGCCGGGCGTGAGAAAACCACGAATCACACGAACCACACGAAAAAAGCGCGGGGTGGCAGAAGGTTAGAACCTCCTCTTCCCGGCCTTCTCCTCCGGCTCCGCTCGGAAGAGAAGGAGAATCTTAAAGGCAGTCGCCCTGTTTTGGTGTGATTAGTGTGATTCGTGGTTAATAATTCCCTTCGCCCACCTTGCCTTCAATTCGGCAATTAGCGGAATTCGCGTGCCCGTTTTCCCCTCTGCATCCAGATTGAAAGGCTTCAGAGAACCACGAATCACACGAACCACACGAAAAAAGCGCCGGGTGGCAGAAGTTTAGAACCTCCTCTTCCCGGCCTTCTCCTCCGGCTACGCTCGGAAGAGAAGG